>CAXDOZ010000014.1:0-33999 GCA_963991145.1 uncultured Chitinophagales bacterium
GGAAGCTGCTTCTGAAGAAGGTGAGGAAAAGAAAGCTGAGTAATCACATTCAACTAAATTTGAACCCCTATCCCGAAGATTCGGGATCGGGGTTTTTTTATGTCCGGAAATTCTCACATATCAGTTGGTTACGTCCGTAAGATTCACGGAACACAGGGTGAGCTTAGATTAGTTTTTGACCACGATCTAATTGCTCTTCCCAGCTACCTCTTTGTTGGAGATCAAAACCCACTACCCTACTTTATTGAATCTATCAGAGATGTAGATCAGGGTGCTTTCCTGGTAAAGTTTGAGGAGGTTAATGGCCGGGAAGAGGCTCAGCATTTAAGCGGCAAAGCAGTTCAGATCAAAGCTGAAGACCTCGATAAGGTATTTAAGGTTCAGAAAGACAACTATAGCTACCTAATTGGTTTCGAGCTTCGCTCGGATAAGGATCAAAAGATCGGTAAAATTATAGCTGTAGAAGAAATGCCTTTGCAAACCTTACTTACTGTGGAGATCCAGGGAGCAGAAGCGCTTATTCCCCTTCATGAGGAGATGATCCTGAGTAAGGACATGAAATCAAAACAGATCGTTCTAAATCTGCCCGAAGGGCTCCTAGACCTATATTTGTAGAATGCGTATTGATATAATCACGGTCCTTCCAGAGCTTATAAGCTCTTTTCTCGATCACAGCATAGTGATGCGCGCTCGAGATAAAGGCTTGCTCGAGATCAATCTCATTAATCTTCGTGACTACGGGAAAGGCAAATACAAGCAGATCGACGATTATCAATACGGCGGTGGAGCTGGAATGGTGATGATGTGCGAGCCCTTATCAGAATGTATTGAAGGTTTGCAAAAGGAGCGTACTTATGACGAAATCATTTACATGACCCCGGATGGAAAGCGATATGACCAAAGTGAAGCCAATCAGCTCTCACTAAAGGGAGATCTTTTGATCATTTGTGGTCATTACAAAGGTATCGATGAGCGTATCCGCGAAATGTATGTCACAAAGGAGATCTCAATTGGAGATTATGTGCTGAGTGGAGGTGAATTGGGTGCAGCTATTTTAGCCGATTCCATCGGCCGATTGATTCCAGGTGTTTTGAACGACGAATCATCTGCCCTAACCGACTCCTTCCAGGACAATTTACTAGCTCCACCTGTTTATACCAGGCCTGCAGAATTCAAGAATCAGAAAGTGCCAGACATCTTGCTATCAGGGCATCAGGCAAAGATTGATGAGTGGAGGCAACAGCAAGCGATCCAACGCACAAGAGAGCGCAGACCAGATCTGCTTGAGGGTGAAAATGACTGAGGCAAATCCATGTAAAATTTGCCTTAAAAGATTCTAATCTGTAGGAAAATAATCACTATCTTTGGCGCTCCATTTACGGAGGGTAAATTTTGAAGCCATGAACAGCATTTCAAAAGAGATACAGAACGAATTAAATCCACCAACGGAAATTCCAGCTTTCAAAGCCGGAGATAACGTAACCGTTTCTTACCGAATCAAGGAAGGAGACAAAGAGCGTATTCAGGAATACCGCGGTGATGTAATTCAGGTCAAAGGAGAAGGAAACACAAAAACTTTCACAGTTCGTAAGATGTCGAGCGGAGTTGGAGTTGAGCGTGTATTCCCAATGTTCTCGCCATTTATTGAGAGCGTTAAAGTAAATCGTTTCGGTAAGGTTCGCAGAGCACGTATCTATTACATCCGTGAGCGTAGAGGAAAATCTGCTCGTATCAAGGAAAGAAGAGTTCTTGGTACCGGAGCTAAAAAATAAGTTTCGTTTTAAAAGAAACCCTGACATTCATCGTCAGGGTTTTTTTTATGCCTAGAAGTCAAGTATCTCGACTTCTGTTCTTCTGTTTAAAGCCCTTCCCTGCTCAGTATCGTTGGATGCAATCGGAACCTTCTCCCCATAACCCTTTGCCTTTAATCGGGAGGCATCGATCCCATTTTCAATCAGAAACTGCCTGACAGCTTTTGCCCTGTTATCAGAGAGAGCTAGATTATCTGTAGGTGATCCAACATTATCGGTGTGCCCGGCCACTTCGATACTCACAAGAGGATTGACTTCCATGAATCGAACCAGACCAAGAAGTTCAAGTTTTGAAGACTCGGCAATCACATAAGAATCGGTATCAAAAAGGATGTTCTCAATCTCAAAGGACTGTCCTACCATCAATTGACGAAGCTTGAAGTCGATCTGACCAGGCGCTTCAAACTCTTCATCCTCCTTACTGATCACTTTTGCCCCATAGAAAAAGCCATCCCGGTTAACCGTCATCAACTGATCATTCTCGAAATGCTCATTGATGATATACTTTCCTGTAGACTCATCGATCTCTATTTCCGTGATCTCATTGGTGACAAGGTCTTTCAGCTCAATACTGACATTCGAAAGAACCTGACCGTTTTCATCCAAAATTTGCCCTTTCACAAAAAGCAGCTTAATCGGACGGGCATCTTCATATAATGGGAAGCCATAGACATCATAACCTCCTTCACCCTTCAATTTGTTTGAGGCAAAGAATGCCTCCTTACCGTTAGTGCTGACAAAGAATCCAATATCATCTTTCTCACTGTTGATCGGGTAGCCGATATTCTCCGGAGTAGCCCAGGATCCATCCTGAAGCTTTCTGATGATTGCAATGTCATAACCACCCATCGCAAGAGCCGGATTATTAGTGGAGTAATAAAGTGTATTATCGTCGGGATGAATGAATGGACTTTGCTCGTCGTACTCAGAGTTTATTGTTGGTCCGGCATTCTCTAAAATGGTCCAGGCTCCGGTGCTATCTCTTCTACCAATCCAGATATCCTTTCCTCCAAATCCACCTTCGCGATCGCTAGTAAAGAAAAGAGTATTCTTATCTGCTGCCACGCTCACTTGAGACTGCCACATACTATCATTGATCGTTGGGCCAAGATTTATCAGATCTCCCCAAACGAATCCATCATGAATCGTTGAATAGAGATCACAACTTCCATATCCATCTTCAGAATTACAGATAGTGATGAAGATCTCATTGTTATCGATGGCAATACTCGCACCACCTTCATTCAGGCCTTTATTAAAAGGCTTTGGAAGCGCATTTCCTTCTGTGAATACACCCTCTATCATTTCTGAAATAGTTAGCTGCTCCACTCTTACCCTTTCAGAACCATAGGGCTTCTTATCTATTTTGATCGTGCCACGTGTGAAAAGCATGATTGAGTTATCTGGTGAGAAAGCAGGCAGGTACTCATCCAGATCGGTTGAGAGGTCTCGTACAGGTTTTGGGTCAAATGGTACCGGGTTCTCTAATAGCTTTCCAATCAGGCTGGCTCGTTGCTGAGACTTGATCGCCTCTTCTTCTCTTTCCGGGTAACCGGGACCTTCATCTAAATAAGTTTGAAATGCTTCTGCAGCGGAAGAATAATCCTGCTGATTATAATAGGTCATGCCCAGATAGTACCAGGCTTCAATATTGTAGATTGGACAGAGCTCTGTTAATTCTTCGAGGTCGGATTGGGCTCGATTCAGGGATCCCATTTCATAAGCTAGCGAACCACTCTCCCAAAGGGCCTCTGCTGTTAGTGCGGGCTCTTCTTTAATGTCCATAAAGCATTCAATGGCCGCTCTTGGATTAGATCTGGAAAGTGACTTGCACTCGGCGAGCTCCTTTTCCTGTTTTTTGGTTCTAATGGGATCGCATTCTTCCTGTGCACTCACTTGAGTAAGGAAAACCATAAACCCTATTAGAATCATTATTCTCATCTCTTATCTACAACTGCCATTGTAATTCTGCTGATACAAACCATTTTACCCTCTTCATTCCTGATCTCTATCGACCAAACCTGAGTCGAGCGACCAATATGAATTGCTTTCCCTGTTGCAAATACCTTTCCAGAAGCAACAGCTCGAACATGATTTGCATTGATATCCAAACCAACTGCATACTGCGTATCGAGGTCTAAAACCAGATTTGCAGCAATGGATCCCACCGTTTCAGCAAGAGCTACACTTGCCCCTCCATGGAGGACACCATGTGGTTGATGAGTTTTATTTTCAACTGGCATAGAAGCGATCAGGTAATCTTCACCAATCTCTTCCATCTTAATTCCAATATGCTCAGCCATCGAGGGCTTGTACATATTGCTAATGTCTTCTAATGTGTAGGCTTTAAACCAGATCATACTACTTCTTAGGAGGCCATGAAAACCCTCCAAACCCCTTGTTTTTAAATGTATTCTTTAGGCTGTCGCCGATTCCTTTAAGATCATTGCCTAAGTCAAGTGAATCAGTTCCTCCAGTAACCAGATCTTCAAGGGCATTCCCTGCTGCATCCTCTAATTGTTCCTTAGTTTCATTACCTAAATCCTGAGCATCTGTGATGATGGAGTCTTTAATTGCATTACCCTGCTCTTTAAGCTCATCTACTATCAGATCCCTTATCGATTGATCATCTCCACCAAGAGTCATAGGAAGTAATTTTATCTCTGGCTTGGTCACTGTTCCCTTTACATCCAAATTAAAGCTAATGATCTCCGGAGCAGAAATATCAAAGTTCGGGATGGGATTCTTAGCCAATAATTGCTCAGCGATTGATTTTGCAGGGCCTAGCTTTTCAGTTGGAACATCTATTCTAAAGAGATAATCAATGCTGTAGTCGAAACCATTGCTACCCATTAAATTGATGTTGAAGTCCTTCATTTTGATATCGGTCGGTTCAACGTATACCCTTCCGTTCTCAAAGTTTAGCACTGTCCAGGCATTTGTAAGTGCAAGCTCTTTGAAGTCAACCAATTGAGTCAATTCTGCAATTTTCTCCATTACAGGCATACCGGTAATTGAAGCGAATGGAATCTCTACTTTTCCTCCTCCTGTCAGGCTCATTGGATCCAGGGAAAAGTCAGGGTTCAATTTACCCGACATGCTCAGATCAGAGCTAAAGATACCGGCCATGTAGGCAGCGATTGGTGCAATTTTATCCATTGAATTGAGATAGGAAAATGCCTGCGGGATATCGAATGTGTTTATGTCATAGGAGAAATCGAACTTTGGTAGCTCCTCCATCTCTTTCGTATCGTATCTACCATTAATGGTCCAGTTTCCTCCGAGAAGATCAGCTTGCATATCTCTAAGTTCTATTGCTTCATCTGCCATTAAGATCTCAGTGCTGATATTATCTATCTCCAATCCATCATAAATGAGCTTGTCAATTCCAGCATCGAACTTCATGCTCACCTTGGGTGGGACCATGATAACAGTTTGCACAGAGTCAGTCTCTTCTATCTCTACTTCCTCCGAGGAGAGTCTTTCGCTAATTGCCAAAAGCTCATCGGCATTGAGATAACTGGAATTCATTACCATAGATCCTTCTAATTCCTGAATTCCTGCCATATACAGCATCCAATTATTAGCAGTCCCCTGCATATCTACATCCGAACCAGCAATCTCTGCTTTCAACTCTGTAAGCTCAATTTTTTCAGGATCAAGGCTCATCTCTGCTCGAGGTAGATACACCTCTTCTGCCATGTCTGAGGAATAGAATCGTACTTCTTCAGCCTCCAGTGAGCCAGCAAATTCAATCTTATCGTACTGCTTAAAAACAAGGTCCTGAGCCACACCGGATGCATCAAACTGAAACTTTGCCAAACCGCTGAGTGTGTTATCCTCAAGTGGGATGTAAGTTCCAAGTTCTCCAAGATCCATATCAGCCAGTAAATGGAAATCAAAGTTTGTGGCAAGAGGATTATCAACGAAGTTGTTCAAATAGCCGCTTAAGCTTATTGGGTTATCACCAAATCTTAGGCTGGCAGTTGGAATGTTGATCTCCGTTCCATTCGGGCTTCCGCCCGGATTTTGAGCTAGCATCGAAATATTGATCTGATCAATGGTATTAGGCAGATCTACGTATTTCAAACTCCCATCTGAAACATCAATATTAAAAGAGAAGGCAGGAACTGTGCTTTCATTGTAAATGCCGTGGACGTGACCACCAACGTCAATCAGGCCGTTGGCCTCAATTCCTTCTAATTGCGTTAGCTGCTCACTTGAAACAAGCGAAAGAAGATCTTTAAAAGTCTCTTCCCCTGAACCGAGATCCATATCTATTGCCAGGTCACCATTTTCAAAGAATTGAAGTTTTCCATCCCAGTAAAGATCAAGTGAGTTGATGCTTAGGGAATTCTCCTCAAAATCGACCAATGCGCTGTCGGAATAGTAGGTAGCGTCTGATATAAGCTTGACAGTATAGCTTGGGAAATTGCCATAATTGATTTCTCTGATCGACAGCTCTGTTGAGTAGCTTGACTCTTTCTCTGAATATTTTCCGCTTGCCAGATGATTGATGCCGAGCACATCCAGGGAGGTTCCTGATTGCTCATCCAGATAGGTAAATGTTCCCTCTTCAATTATAAACTCGAGGAGTTCCATCGCGAGCTGAGATTCTTCCTCTTCCTCCTCTTTTGGTTTGAAAATATCTGCGCTGCTTAAGCCTTCCTCATTGATGCGGACATTAATTGTTGGCTCTACAATCTTTACAGATTTGATGATCAGGTTATCTCCTCCAACAACTGTCCAGAAATCCATTTTCAACTCAAAGCTTCTGACACTCGCCAGGGTGTCACCTTCGAAAGCATCAATCCCAACAACTGAAAAGGACTTCACCTCTACGGTGAAATCAGGGAAGCTCTTTATAATGGTAAGATCGATATCCTCAAAATCAGCTTTCGCATTAATCGAATCATTAATTCCGGATTTTAGGATCCCTTCAACTCTTCCAATTAGAATAAAAGGTAAAAGGATCAGCAAAATCAGGATCAAGGTAAAGAAGCCTCCTATTCCTAAAAGGATCTTTTTCTTTCTGCTCATGGCCATATACTTTGAATTAGATGCTACCTAATAGATAATCGAATTTCGGATGAAAAGATCATTCCATAAACAAAAAAAGGGCCTGATAAATCAGACCCTTTTAGTTCTTTAACAAATCTTAGTTACAAGTTTCACAGTAAGTCTCTTTCACCAATGGGTGATCTAACAACTGGAAAGTGCTGTATGGAGCCCCAAACAGCTTACAGTAACGCTGCTTATTAATTTCTCTCGCCTGATCCATTGCCATTCTAAAGCTTCTGGTAAAGACGTAATTCATATCGGTTGCTGCTGCAGAAATGTAAGCGAACAATAACTCCTCATCTACATCTTCTTCCTCTACGAAAGGAGAAAGAATCTGTGTAGCGTACTCGATATCATTGTACTGCATGAAGATGTACCCAAGCTTAAGAGCATTTTGCCAGCTTGCGCCTTCGATATTGAAAATCTTCTTGATAGTCTCAAGACTCTTCTCTACAACTTCTGAGTCTTCTACAAGAGCAGGATCTTCTGATTCAAGAGAATCATAGAAATCCATTAGAGCAAATTGGAACTCAAGATTGATCGCATCCACAAATTGCTTAGAGATCTTAGAGTTGTATAGTGCATTGATTCCTGCCTGAGTGCTTGTAACCTCTTCTGTTGATTGAAGGTTTCCAAATTTCACATCAAGCATATACTTATTAAATGCTGCAAAATCATTTTCAGCTGCAGTAGCGAAAAGGTCTTCAAAAATTGGTCTCAGTGACTCATCCAATCCTCCGTCATTATTGTACTTATTATCCAGATAAACCTGGTTTACAATAAGAGAAACAAATGGGCCCTCTAAAGGAACTGCCATATTGATGAATGGATCAGCCTTGTATTTCCCTTCTTCAATTCTTCTGATCGCAAATCTTTGGATTCTCAAAGCAAGTGCACCGTCTTTGGCTTCGATTGCTTTGTTTAATTGAGAGATCACATATGGCATCTCATTGTCTCCAGTAACATCATAAGTTACATTCATAGTGATACCCGCGAAACGTTGAGCATCAAGAAGCGGCTCAAGGCGCTCGTAATAAGCTCTATCACCTTTTAGAAGGTCCTGAACTTCTTCGAATGTCTTACCAACGAAGAATGCATAATCTCCAGCAGTATCATTCTTTAACTGCTCCTGGAAGATGTCCCAACCATTAGTAGTTGTGATCTGCGAAGTATCTACATAAAGCTCAGACTCTACAGTTCCAACAACCTGTCCAATTCCGCGCATGATACTCATTGCACGCTTGTACTGAAGCTTGTCATTGATCTCCTGATTTCCTTCTAGTGAAGAGTGAGCTTCGATAGAAATCCCTCCGGTATCTACGTTGAACTTAGGCTCGTTAAGTGCGTCAAGAAGTTTTTGAATATCATCCTGATTGTACTCAGATTTTCCCTGTTCGAATGGGATCTTAAACTCAAGAGTTCCCTTTGGAGTAGTCACGTTCCATGCTCCGGCAGCGCTATTGTTTTCCATTGTATCCGGATAAATTGAAAGTAGCGTCAATGACTCTACTCCTCCATCTTCCAAATAGCTTCTGGTAATCACCTTACAAACTGATTTATCCTGAAGAACTACGAGGTTCATCTCGTAACCATCTGGGAGGAACTTCAACCACTTCTTCTTTAGCTTACCGATTGCTCCGTAATAAGATGTTGGACGACGGCCCTCTACTTCATTAGCATCAATGAGCTTATCTCCATAAAGTGGCTTGGTCATATTTCCTTTACTTGGACGCTCATTATCGTAAATGTTTGGTCCATTACATGGGTACTGTTGAGGGATTACAAAATCAACGGCAAGTCCATCACCGTCGCGACGCATTAGTTTGCTGAACGCCTTTAGGTCATCGTAAGCCATATATACATACTTACCTTTGATCTCAAGGCTTTCCTGAATCAAATTCCAATCGTCAAATTGATCAGCTTTCTTACATGTTCTGTCGCTTCCTGAAGAAAGACCGTACATCTTCTTAGAGTACTTCAATGGAAGACCTTTTCTGATCTTTCCATCCGCACCTGGATTCAAAGCATCGATTCCTCCGTAGATCTGAGTTAGATAAACCTTCTTTTTATCCGGCTCATAGGTAACACCTACTCCTGTGTAATAGAATGAAGCAGTCATTAGCATCTCTTTGTCGCGCTTTGACTTTGTCATTCCAGCAAAGAACTCATCGGCAACTTCAGCATATGTAAAAACTACCTTACCCTTCTTTACTCCTTCGTATTCAGAAAGGAAAGAGATCTTAGTTGTTCCTCCCTCTTTCTTAACTTTTGCACCAACGTCTTCTTTGGAGTCAACTCTTCCGAGTTTTGCATTGCTTTCGGAAGATTGCTTGGCAGCGATATCCAAAACAGATTCGCGAATCATTACGTCAAGACCATTGTCTAATCGGTACTCGTTGATTCGCTCAAAAATTAGATTTTCCATAAGACTCGCATCGAAATCATCCATGTCGATTTCTGAGTCTGGCTTCTGAGCAAAGAGGCTCAAAGAGTAGGAAATGAGTAAGAAAAATAATAGGAAAGGTTTGAAATGCATCATAGCAGCTGTTGTTGAAATTTTTATTGTGGCGATAATAGCAAATAATGCAGGATACCGCCTCTTCTGGAAGACCCTTTTTTTGCACAGGTTTACCCCAGAAATGACGATTTAATTCTGCAATAGAATCATGTATACGTAACAAAGCCGCTTGAGTTTTATTTATCTAATTTTGCGCCCCATGGAAGAGCGGATTATTATCGTCGATTTTGGCTCACAATACACACAGCTTATCGCGAGAAGAGTAAGAGAGCTAAATGTTTATTCAGAGATTGTTCCTTACACTCACATCCCTAGTATTGACAAGGATTCCATCAAGGGAGTAATTCTAAGTGGAAGCCCGGCATCTGCACTTGAAAATGGTGCACCGGAGATCAATCTGAATGAAATTTTGGGCATCAGACCTACACTCGCAATTTGTTATGGGGCTCAAATGATCGCGCATAAACTCGGCGGACTGGTTGAAAGAAGCAATAAGAGGGAATACGGAAGAGCCAATCTTGTAATGACTGGCCACGAACATACTCTTACTTCTCACATGGAAGAAGGATCACAGGTTTGGATGTCTCATGCAGATTCAATTGTGAGTCTGCCAGAGGGATTTGAACTAATTGCTAAGACTGCTGACATTGATGTTGCCGCTTATGCCTCGAGGAAAGGTCATTTCGATCAACCAATTATGGGCTTGCAATTTCACCCTGAGGTTACTCACTCAACCGATGGTAAAGAGCTTTTCAAATCTTTCCTCTATGATATCTGTGGATGCAAGGGAGATTGGACTCCTCAGAGTTTTATCGATGAGACAATTGAAGACCTAAGAGATCAGATCGGAAATGATCATGTTACCCTCGGTTTAAGTGGCGGGGTAGATTCAACCGTTGCTGCTAATCTTTTAAAGAGAGCAATTGGAGATCAACTTACCTGCATTTTTGTTGATAACGGCTTACTGCGTTTGAATGAATTTGAAGAGGTTCTCCAGGCATACGAAGGAATGGGTCTTAATGTAAAGGGAGTTCAGGCTTCTGATGCATTCCTTTCTGAATTGGAAGGAGTAGATGATCCCGAAACAAAAAGAAAGATCATCGGAAGAGTATTCATTGAGGTTTTTGAGAAAGAATCAAAACTGATCAAGGATGCTAAATGGTTGGCTCAGGGAACTATCTATCCGGATGTAATTGAGTCAGTTTCCGTTAAAGGTCCATCAGCCACCATCAAATCTCACCACAATGTGGGAGGATTACCTGATCGTCTTGACCTAAAAATTGTAGAACCCCTCAGATATCTATTTAAGGATGAGGTAAGAAGGGTTGGATTAGCTATGGGAATCAGCAAAGATTTCATTGGTCGACATCCATTCCCTGGTCCTGGTCTGGCAATCAGATTGATTGGAGCTATTGAATCTGAAAAACTTCGCATCTTAAAAGAAGCTGACCATATATTCATCAGTAACCTTAGAAGTTCTGGTTTGTATGATGAAGTTTGGCAAGCAGGTGTGATGCTGTTACCTGTAAAAAGTGTTGGAGTAATGGGCGATGAAAGAACATATGAATATGTTGTTGCCCTAAGAGCAGTTACATCAGTTGATGGAATGACTGCTGATTGGTCTCATTTACCTAGTGAGTTTTTAGCCAAGACTTCAAACGAGATTATTAATAAAGTGAAAGGTGTAAACCGAGTCGTATATGACATTAGCTCGAAGCCTCCTGCTACGATTGAGTGGGAATAGTTGGATCATAGTTTTCTCTCTTTTTCTATTACTACCAGCCTGTAAAACGCAGGATACTGGTGGACCAGATACGGTTGTCATTCCTGACGGTCCCGGCTCAACTGATCCTATCCCATCAGATTCATCGGTAGTTATTGATGGAGGAGACACCTCAGTAATTGTAGATACAGGATCGTCAAGACCTTTAAAGCATCCAGACGAGATCAGAATCGCAATGCTTTTACCTCTTTACCTTGACACTTTATATGAGATCAATCAGGAACTAAGGAAGAACAAGAGCAGAGAAGAACCCTTAGAGGTAAGATTGGCAAATGATGCTCGTCAATCAATGGACTTCTATCTCGGCTATGTGAAAGCTCTCTCTGGTCTCAGAGCAAAGGATATTAAAGTTGAGCTTACTCTTTTCGATACTAAAAATGATCCAGCAGTTACTCAATCTATACTTGATACGGCCGGCTTGATCTCTTACAATATGATCATCGGACCGATGTTCAACTCTTCAGCTCGCTTAATTGCTGATTATGCCAGAGAGAACAAGGTATGGCATGTTTTACCTTTTAGTCCAAGTGCCAGTATTACAAGCGCTAACCCTTATCATTTAAAGATCAACCCAAGTATTGGTGTTCACTTGAAAAAGTTGGTTGAGTTTATCGGTGAGCGATATCCCGGCAATACTATCCTGGTTCCATATCAAACAGATGTAAGCACTGAGATCCAATTGAAAGATGAGATTATCAGGCTGGTTGACATCCATAATATTAATCATCCCGATTCTCCTCTGACCGTCGACCCAATCGGTGTTTACGAGGAGGAAGGTCGCAGAACATTCAGCATTTCAGGTTATCTATCAAGTGCAGATAGCAATGTGGTTCTTCTGCCTTCGTTCGATCCTGGTTTTATCCAAAACATTACCCGTCAGCTTAACAAATCAGCTGAAAAGGACTTTTCAATCACCCTTTTTGGAATGCCTAATTGGTTGAGCTATGAAGATCTCAGGATCGACTATCTCGTGAGCCTTAATTATCATTTTACCAGAGAGTATGATCTACAGGTTGAAGATGAAGTGTATGAGTCTTTGCTTAAAACCTACAAACAGGAAATGAACGGAATCCCTTCTGACTATCATTTTCTTGGCTATGATCTTGGCAGATATTTAACTGAATTATGGATCTCATATGGCCATAATTTTTCTGCTCAAATGGAGAAAGAAGCATACGAAGGACTTTATGGTAACTACCGTCTTGCACCTCAATTTAAAAAGGCTCTGGATGGAGATGCCCTTGAATTGGATCTGTACGAAAATGAAGAGCTCTTCATTTTCAAGATCAAAGATTACGAGGTCATACCTGCTTTGGAGGAATAGCCAACGCTTCCACAGAATTGTAATTTGTCAATTTAACTGCGCCTGAGCGACTCTAAGCTCATTTTACAATCTAGCTGAATATCTATTTATACTATTTTCGGGGCATGTATAAAATCCTATTGGCTGCTGCCTTTTCTTTGGCCAGCCTTATCTGCCCTGCTCAATTACAATTAACACAGATCGGACAACTCCCCTACACTGAAGACCTCAGTGATATTTGGGGATATCAGGATACTTCAGGCGTTGAGTATGCGCTCGTAGGAGTTTTTGATGGATTCTCAATTGTAAGCCTGGATACGCCTTCAGCACCTAGAGAGGTCGCTTTTGTACCAGGATCTTCTACTATCTGGAGAGATGTAAAAGTTTGGGATCATTACGCTTATGTAACCAGTGAAGGAAACGATGCGCTTCTGATCGTAGATCTTCAATATTTACCAGATTCAATTAAAACATGGACAAGATCACCTCTTGGGATGTCCTCTGCGCATAACATCTTTATCGATGAGCAAGGAAGAGGATTTGTAGTTGGAGCTGATGTAAATGTTGGAGGAGCGATCATTTTAGATCTGGTTGCAAATCCAATCAACCCTCCTGTTCTTGCTCACTACACCAACTTTTATATCCATGATATTTTTGTGAGAGGCGATACTATGTGGTCGGCTCATATCAATAATGGTTTTGTCACCATCGTAGATATTTCCAATCTGGCAAATATCAATTCGCCTGGTGCTGAGATGGGAAGACAAACCACTCCCAATAATTTCGCCCACAATGTTTGGTTGAGCGATGATAACAATTACATGTTCACTACAGATGAGCGCTCCGATGCCTATGTAGCCGCTTATGATGTAAGGAACACATTTAATATCAGCGAGAGAGACCGCGTCCAATCTTCACCCGGGAATTTGGTAATCCCTCACAACACTTTCTATATAAATGATCACGTAGTTACATCCTACTATAGAGATGGAGTTACCATACACGATGTTGAGGTTCCTGAGAATATGGTTGAGACTGAAAATTTCGACACTGCTCCATTATTTGCTGGTAATGGCTTCAACGGTTGTTGGGGTGTTTATCCCTATGCGCCCTCCGGGCTGATTTACGCCACAGATATAGAGGAAGGTCTCTACATTTTTGGGGCGACTTATAGAAAGGCGGCAAGAATCACAGGAATTGTAAGAGACTCGCTTTGCGGATCTGTTTTGAATAATGTAAATGTTGAAGTTCTTCTTGGCTCTGCTCAGGAGCAAACCGACATTACAGGAAGGTACTATGCCGGTCAGGTTGATACTGGTTTGTTCGATGTCCAATTTAGCCTGGCAGGTTATCAAACCAAGATTATTCCTAACGTGCAATTCACAGCTGGTGTAATGGATACGCTCAATGTTGAATTAGTGGCATTGAATACCATTGATGTTTCAATCCTTGTCCTTGATTCTGCAACCGGTAATCCAATCCCAAATGCAGATCTGCTTTTTGCTCAGGGAAATTTCGATGTCCTTCAGGTTTCAACAGATGCAAATGGTCTTTACCAATCTTGTGCATTCCCGGCCGATATCTACGATATCTACTACGGTAAATGGAGTTACCTGACAAGACTAATGCCCAACCAGAATATGAGTGGCGGATCTTTTACTGATACTCTTCTTCTCGGTTTCGGGTATTACGACGATTTCATCTTTGATTTTGATTGGATTGACAGTAGTAATGCTGCAACCGGTGATTGGGATCTGGGAGAGCCAAACGGGACCTTGTTCCAGGGGATACCTTCTAATCCTGGAGATGATGTGGCAGGAGATTTTGGTCGTAATGCATACGTTACCGGTAACTCTGGTGTTCAAGCCGGAGATGATGACATCGATGACGGACAGGTCTTTTTGATCTCCCCACAAATGGATCTGACCCTTTACAATGATCCTGTGATCGATTTTAGCCTTTGGTTCTTCAATGACGGTGGATCAGGTTCACCAAATGATTTTGCTGAGGTGGCAATTTGGGATGGAAACACAAGAGTTGTGCTTACAAATCAGGCCTCTACCCAAACTCCATGGACAGATTACTCTTTCAGAGTGAAGCAATTTGTAACGCCTTCAGCAAATATGTATCTGGAAGTGACTGCTGTAGATCAAAGTCCGGGGCACCTCTCTGAGGCCGGTTTTGATTATTTCAGAGTGAGTGAATGGGTGCACCCAAGCTGCGTTGAGAATCTGGTTGTAAATCCAGACACTATGTATACTAGTACTGGTCCATGTGCTCAAACACTTAATGTTGTAGCCAACGATATTATCGCGGATTTTGACAGCATCGAGATCCAAATAGTCGATCAACCATCTATTGGAGATTTGACGCTCATGGCAGGAGGTGAAGTTCAGTTCGTTTCAAATGAAGCATCGAACACATTTACTTCTTTCAGCTATGCTGTCTGTAATCCCTGCCCAACCTGCGATACCACAACAGTATTCATTAGCATAGCAGGCACTGGTGGCTGTATCTCAAACCGCTATCCTTTCTTTGCTAATGCTGGTCAAAATCCAATTGATGAGTATCGAGTGGAATCAAACAGAAATACTGTAGATGACTTCTGTATTGATGATATCGATCCAGACCGTGACAGTACATTCAGAACCATCCTTCAGGCTCCATCAAATGGTCAACTAATTCCTGTAGGCGACTCTTGTTACCGCTATCAACCAAACCTCAACTTTGTTGGACAGGACACTGCCTTCATTGAAGTTTGTGATAGAGGTCTTCCTTCGCTTTGCGATACGATCATGATCGTGATCAGAAAGAATGAGTCGGTCGGTATTGGAAGTTTTGACGTTCCTTCTGCTTATGTTTTCCCTAACCCCGGTTCTTCCAGTTTCAATATTCAGTTTGAAGCAAGCTTTGCTGGTGATGTAGAGCTAATTGATATGATGGGCAGAACAGTAGGAAAATGGAAAGTAGATGACCAATCACAATGGAAAAGTCCCGACCTTTCAAACCTATCCACGGGTACTTACGTCATTAGAATGAATAATGATGTTCAAGTAGAGCAAATACATTGGTTGAAAGAGTAACAAAGTTTTGGGGGATCTTCTGCTTGCTGCTTCTTGGCCTGCAATCAATTGCACAGGTCAATGTTCAGTATCGAGATATTTTAGCGTATCCGGAAATACTTAGTGATATATGGGGCTATACAGCCCCGAATGGAGATGAGTACGCTATCGTAGGTGTATTAAATGGGGTTAGCATCGTAGATGTAACGAATCCCGACAATATCAATGAAATCTACTTCATGCCCGGCCCTGAAAGCTTTTGGCGGGATATGAAGACTTTCAATGGTTTCGCCTACATAACCAATGAAGACACCTTAGGGTTAAGGATCCTCGATCTCAATCAGATCCCTTCAGCTATTGCAGATAAGCGTTGGACTGGAGACACTCTCAACTTCAAATCCTGCCATAACATTTATATCGATGAGGCCACTGGAATTGGTGCCTTGTTTGGATGTAACTATGGTCAGCAAGGGGCTATCCTAATTGACCTGAACAACGATCCCAGAAATCCAGAGATCATTGGGATTTATGACGACGCTTATGTTCACGACGGATATATCCGAGGGGATACATTATGGACTGCAGAGCTCTATGAAGGAGAGTTCGGAGTGATTGACATCTCTATTCCGGAAACTCCTGTAATTCTTACAAAGAATTCTACTCCTCGTCAGTTTGCCCATAATGTTTGGCTTTCAGATGATAGTAGAACTCTTTACACCACCGATGAAAAGAATGGTGCTGTCATCGCAGCATATGACGTATCAGATCTCTTCAATATCAGCATGTTGGATTATTACAAAACCCCAAGAGGTGATTCTGTAATTCCTCATAACACTTTCGTTTACGGCGACTATTTGATCAACTCATATTATCACGAAGGGGTAACGATCGTCGATGCCACAAGGCCAGATAACTTGGTGGAGGTTGGCAGATACGACACCTCTCCTTTCCCGGCCGATGCTGGATTTAAAGGTTGCTGGGGTGTATATCCATACTTCGCAAGCGGGAACTTCATCGCAACTGACAGACAGGAGGGTTTGTTTGTCCTCACACCTACTTTTACCAGAGCTGCATATCTGGAAGGCAGGATTCGCCGGGCATCTGATAACTTCCCGGTATCACAGGCTGAGATCGAACTTATTGGAACAGGAGAAAAGGGAAAGACTGATATCACAGGCGAGTATAAGACGGGAATTGGTGAGGCAGGATTATATGATCTAAGGATCTCAGGCCCGAGTTGCGAAACGGTCATCATTCCAAGAGTAAGGTTAAGTTCAGATTCAACGACAAGAGTAGATTACAATCTGAACTGTTTTGTTACAAGTATTGAGGATCTGGAAAAGCCAATAAATCTTTACTCTTATAAAGATGGCAGCAATACTACCATCGCATTTCAGATGGATCAGGTTTTAGGTTTTGACTCCCGATTAGAGGTCTATGATATGAGCGGATCTCTGGTAAGTTCAACAGATATCAATCAGCCCGAAGGGAGGGTAATCCTTCATAATGAACTAAGTACAGGCTTATATCTGGTAAGGATGATCTCGGGTTCTGAAGAAGAGCAGCTAACCGTTTTTCACAACTATTGATAGTCCCAATTTTATCAATGCTTTCAGGCCTTTAGGTTTTCTGATTTTTTCAGTTATAAATCTATATCTTTGCCCCTCTTAAAAACTGGTCTAACCAGCATCATTAATAAAGTATAGAGCTAAACCCTAAGCTGTAATGCAAGGCAAAGGATTAATTCAATTTTTCGCTATCACACTGTTGATAGTATCCATTTACATGCTAACCTTCACCTGGAAGGTTGTTAGCATCGAGAATAAGGCAAAGGATTACGCCGAGACTACTGTAACCCGTGAAAACATTCCGTCGGCTATCGCTGATAGCTTTGCTAGTGAGGATGAGATCCTGGAATACTTGAGAGTGACTCGCAATCAGGTAAGAAGAAACTACCTGGATTCGCTTTCAAACAAAGTAGTTTATAAAGTTCCACTATTATTCGATTATACACTTCAAGAGTGCCGTAATCAGCAGCTAACACTTGGACTTGACCTTCAGGGTGGTATGAGTGTGGTTGTTGAGGTTGCAGTAGATAAGTATCTGCTTCAATTGTCAAACAATACGAGCAGCCCTGATTTCCAGAATGCTATTGCTTCTGCATTAGAGGCTCAGTTGAGTTCTGATCAGGACTTCATGACCTTGTTTGAGCAGTCTTGGCTCGAAGCTAATCCCGATGCAAATCTTGCATCGATCTTCGCAGGAATTGAGTCCTTCAAAGATCTTGGTGTTACCTATGAGACCACTAACGAGGAGATGTTCAAGATTCTTCGCGAGCGTGTTGATGAGGCAATCGTTGGTACAAGAGATAAGTTGAGCACTCGTATTGATAAGTTCGGTGTTACTCAGCCTAACATTACACTTCAGGAAGGTGCAGGAAGAATCATCATTGAGCTTCCTGGTGCAGACGATCCTGAGAGAATCAGAAACATTATTCAGCGTACAGCCGAACTTCAATTGTGGTACACCTACAAGAATGAAGATCAGGGCATGTACAATGTTCTTGAGCAGATCAACACTACTCTTAGAGGTGTACTTGAGCCAGACAGCGTAAACACAGCTGAAACAGTTGTTGATAGCGTTTGGGAATACACTACCTCAGTTGATACGATCGGTGTTGACAGTCTTGGTGCTCCACTTACCGTTGAGATTCAGGATTCTGTAAAAGTTGCTTTGGAAGAAGGCGCTGGTCAGAATGAGTTCAACCCTCTGTTTGAGCTTCTATCTCCTGCATTCGACGGTCAGAATTTCTTAGATGGTTCTGTTGTTGGTTTCGCAAGAGGAATTGATACAGCCAGATTGAATGGTTATTTCGAACTAGGCCAGATCAAGAATATCCTAAGAAATCAGAATGTGAGATTCCTTTGGGATGCATATGAAGTTCCAAATGACGATCCGCAGGCTGATCTGTTCTATCGCTTGTACGCGATCAAAATGACTCCTGGTTCATCTAAGCCACAGCTTACAGGTGACCACATTACTGATGCTTATCCTCAATTCGATCCAAATGGTAATCCGGCCGTAGGCCTTACAATGGACGGAAGAGGTGCTGAGATCTGGTCTACAATGACCAAGACAGCGCTTGACGATAATTCACAGATCGCGATTGTTCTTGATGGAAGAGTATACTCTGCTCCTGGTGTAACCAACCAGATCAAAACGGGAAGAACGATAATTACCGGATCATTCTCGCTTCGTGAAGCAGAAGATCTTGCTACGATCCTTAAAGCTGGTAAGCTTGATGCACCGGTATATATCGTACAGGAAGATGTTGTTGGTCCAACACTTGGTGCTGAGTCAGTTCGCTCAGGTATCATGTCATTGGTAATCGGTACTCTACTTGTACTTGTATTTATGATCCTTTATTACGCTAAGGCAGGAGTTGTTTCTGTGATCGCACTATTGCTGAACATGGTTTACATCATTGCTGTATTGGCAAGTCTTGGATCAGCATTAACGCTTCCTGGTATTGCGGGTATCGTACTTACAATTGGTATGGCGGTAGATGCCAACGTAATTATCTACGAGCGTATTAGGGAGGAGATAGCGAAAGGCAAAGGAATTAAGCTGGCTGTCGCCGATGGTTTCAAGCACTCCTACTCTGCTATTATTGATGCGAACCTTACCACACTTATCACAGGTATCATGCTTCTCCTCTTTGGTCTTGGGCCAGTTGAAGGATTCGCCGTTGTGCTTGTGATCGGTATTTTCTCATCATTCTTTACTGCGGTTCTTGTAGGTCGCGTTCTTTTTGACCGCCTTTACTTCGATCGCAAGAAAGAGCCTTCTTTCGATACAGGTTTCTCAAAAGGTGCTTTCAAGAATATCAATAAGAACTTCATTGGTAAGAGAAAAGCTACTTACGCTATCTCAGGTGCATTTATCCTGATTGGTTTGATATCGATTTTTGTAAGAGGATTTGAACTTGGCGTTGACTTCCAGGGTGGTTGGAACTATACCGTTGCTCTAGAGAAAGAAGCTAATGTTGAAGAGATCACACAGCTATTGACAGATGAATTTGGAATGACTCCAGCGGTTAAGACTTATGGTGGTCCTTCAAGAATTCAGATCACTACAGCCTACGAGATCGACAATAATGATCCAGAGCTTAGTGGTGAGATCCTTGAAAAGATCTATACCGGTTTGAATAATGGAGGATATGTTTCAGATAAGTCTATCATCCTCTTCGAGGCAGATAACATTCAGGAGTCGATGAAGGTGCAGACCTCCATCGCAGATGATATTCGCCGAAGCGCAATTTTCGTAACGATATTCGCTTCACTCGGTATCTTCCTCTACCTATTATTCCGATTTAGAAAATGGCAGTTCGGTGTTGGTGCACTTGCTGCTGTGCTTCACGATATCTTATTTATCATGGGTGTATTCTCGATCTTCCAGGGACTTCTTCCTTGGTCGATGGAGATCAACCAGGCATTCATTGCAGCACTATTGACGATCATTGGTTACTCGATCAACGATACCGTTGTAATCTTTGACCGTGTGCGTGAATTCCTAACGGAGCACCCAACTACAGATCTGGAAACAAACACCAATAACGCGATCAACTCTACTGTGAGTCGTACATTGATCACGTCCCTGACTACATTATTTGTGGTTATCATTCTATTGATCTTTGGTGGTGAGTCGATCAGAGGGTTCTCATTCGCATTATTCTTAGGAATTCTTGTGGGTACTTACTCTTCGATCTTCATTGCAACTCCAATTACGCTTGATCTTCTTCGCAAGAAGAAAGACTAGCTAAGAGATAAAGCATAAAAAAAGGCGATCCGAATGGATCGCCTTTTTTGTTTCCCGGTAGATCTTAACCTTCTACCTTCTTATAGTCTTCAAGGAACTTTGCAAGACCGATATCAGTTAATGGATGCTTTAATAGCCCCATGATAGCACTTAGCGGTGCTGTACAGATGTCGGCTCCAACTTCAGCGCACTGAACGATATGCAATGGCTGACGAATAGATGCGGCAAGAACCTCTGTCTCGTATCCATACATCTCATAGATCTGAACGATCTGCTCGATAAGAGCTACACCTTCCCAGTTAGAATCGTCAATACGACCAATAAAAGGAGAAACCATAGTAGCACCTGCCTTGGCAGCCAAAATGGCCTGACCAGCGCTAAAAACAAGCGTACAGTTGGTTCTAAACCCATTGTCGGTAAACCATTTGATCGCTTTGATCCCATCTTTGATCATTGGAACTTTGATCACAATATTTGGATGAAGTGCAGCTAGCTTTTTCCCCTCTTCGATGATGCCATCAAAGTCGGTGGAGATCACCTCTGCTGAAACTGGCCCATCAACGATCTCACAGATCTTTACGTAATGATCTAAAACGGCTTGAGCGCCTTTGATGCCTTCCTTAGCCATTAGGCTTGGGTTGGTAGTTACACCGTCAAGAATTCCAAGATCGGCAGCTTCTTGGATCTGATCGATACTGGCAGTATCAATAAAGAATCTCATGGATTAAGTTTTAAGGTAGATAGATAGGTCCTCAATATCTGAAATATGCGAGGATTAGCACAAAGGAGTAATCATTAAATGAGCTATGTGCACAAAAAAAGGGCAAGTTACTTATATCGCACCGCTACAACCACGTACCCTTGCTGCATTCCTGCCCTGGGGGATTGAGTGGGAGCTGGTCGTACAAGACTTGCCCGGGGCGCAAAGGTAACAATTAGCCTATTAAATCAAGGTCTAAGTCAGGAATAATCGCAGATTGGTAGGGCTATTAATATATTAGCGGAGCAAAAAAATTGAGTAGAATGACTAAAGCTGAGCTTGAATTCAACAAGAACGAAGACAGTATGAAAGTACTGGTCTCAGATTTAAAGAAAAGACTTGATCGCGTATACCAGGGAGGTGGTGAGAAAAGCATAGAAAAACATAAAGCAAAGGGTAAGATGACTGCCCGGGAAAGAGTTGCCATGCTGGTAGATGAAGGTGCTCCTACTGTTGAGATCGGTGCATTTGCAGGTGAAGGCATGTATAAAGAATATGGAGGCTGCCCTGCTGGAGGAGTAGTCGTGGTAATTGGATATGTGGAAGGTCGTCAATGTATCATTGTAGCTAACGACGCCACTGTGAAAGCAGGTGCCTGGTTCCCCATAACAGGTAAAAAGAACCTAAGAGCTCAGGAGATTGCGATGGAGAATCACATTCCCATTATTTACCTGGTAGATAGTGCAGGAGTTTTTCTTCCAATGCAGGATCAGATCTTCCCTGATAAAGAGCATTTCGGGAGGATTTTCAGAAACAATGCAGTAATGTCCTCAATGGGGATTCCTCAAATAGCAGCTATCATGGGATCTTGTGTAGCCGGTGGAGCTTATTTGCCAATCATGTCTGATGAAGCCCTGATCGTAGAGAAAACCGGTTCGGTATTTCTTGCAGGATCTTATCTGGTAAGGTCCGCTATTGGCGAGGATATCGACAATGAAACACTTGGTGGTGCGACTACTCATTCTGAAATTTCTGGAGTTACAGATTACAAGATGCCAAATGATGAGACCTGCTTAAAAACCATCAGAGGATTGGTGGATAAGATGGGTGACTCAGATAAGGCCGGATACAATAGAAAGGAGTCTAAAGCGCCTAAACTAGACGAGAAAGAGATCTATGGCATCCTTCCTGATGATCCAGCGAAGCCATATGATATGGTAGAGATCATCAAAAGATTGGTTGATGATTCTGAGTTTGAGCAATACAAAGAAGGATATGGAAAATCTATCCTTTGCGGATATGCGCGTATCGATGGATGGTCAGTGGGGATTGTAGCTAATCAAAGAACGATTCTAAAGAACAAGAAAGGAGAAATGCAATTTGGTGGAGTGATCTACTCTGATAGTGCTGATAAAGCTGCCAGGTTTGTCATGAATTGCAATCAGAAGAAGATCCCTCTGGTATTTCTTCAGGATGTAACAGGATTCATGGTTGGTTCTAAATCAGAACACGGAGGAATCATTAAAGATGGAGCGAAGATGGTTAATGCCATGTCTAATTCTGTTGTACCAAAATTCACCGTTGTAATTGGAAACTCCTACGGAGCAGGCAACTATGCAATGTGTGGAAAGGCCTATGATCCAAAACTGATCGTTGCCTGGCCAACTGCAAAGATGGCGGTAATGAGTGGAGCTTCAGCTGCAAAGACACTTCTACAGATTCAAGTTTCAGCGCTAAAGAAAAAGGGAGAAGAGATTTCTGCAGAGGATGAAAAGGCTCTTTTAGATGAGATTCAATCTCGCTACGACCATCAAACTACGCCTTACTACGCTGCCTCAAACCTATGGGTAGATGCTATTATCGATCCCCTTGAGACTCGAAAAGTAATCAGCATGGGAATTGAAGCTGCTAATAACGCCCCTATTGAAAAGCCTTATAATGTCGGGGTAATTCAAACCTAATAAGGCCTAAGAGCGTATTTTAGGTATACTATTTGAGATTCCCTGTTTATTCCGGGCTGATACTAAATCAGAATTTCCCGGTTATACATATAAATGAGCAGTTATGTATACGGTATTATTTGGGATGCTTACGCTAATTGGGCTGAACGCTCCCGCAGAAGAGACACAATCAATTGAATGGTTATCCTGGGAAGAGATGATTGAACGCCAACAGGAAGAACCTAAAAAAGTCATGGTTGACATTTACACTGACTGGTGTGGCTGGTGCAAGAAGCTGGATAAAGATGTATTCCAGAATCAAGTCATTACAGGGATCATCAACAAATACTATTACGCGGTTAAAATGGATGGTGAATACTCTGAGGATATTGAGTTTGAAGGAACTACTTTCAAGTTTGTTGCCAGTGGTAGAAGAGGATATCATGAACTTCCCGCAGCTCTAATGCAGGGCAAGATGAGCTACCCTACTGTTGTTTTCCTAGATGAGGAGATTAGAGTTATTCAACCATTACCTGGTTATAGAGGCGCTTCGGAGTATGAAGGTATTCTTGCTTACTTCGGTTCAGGAGCTTACACAGATACTGAATTTGAAACTTTCCTTGCGTCTTACGAATCAGGATTATAATTAAGCTTCTAATCCTTAATTATATAAAAGCGCCTTAGGGCGCTTTTTTTATTGGTATTGCGAGCATCTAGTATCTCTATCGAGAAGTCCCTGCCAGGCTGAATATTTATATCGCATTGAAAGGTTATTCAAACCTGTAACAATGGGTCAAAAGGATTACTCAAGCTTCATTGAATGAAAATTAAGCCGATAGATAATAGAAAAGCACAGATGCTAATCTGAGACTTACACAAATAAAAAAGGGAAGCACAATGGCTTCCCTTCTTTATAGGAGGTTGCTTTTGAATTATTAATGAACCACAATCTGTTTAACCAGGTCAGAATCTCCATCTGTAACTCTTACCAGATAGTTTCCTGAAGCTAGACTGGAAACATCTAATTGATGATGGTGGAATCCATAGACACCGTCAATCTCGTCTCTAGTAACCATTCGGCCTAGAGGATCATAAAGTTCGATCTGAAGCTCCTTATCAAAGTCACCTGTCAGGTCAATATTGATGAACTGATCAGTTGGGTTTGGATAAACCTCAAAGTTCTCGTCAGTGAACATGTCTTCAAGGCTTAGCAATACAACATAAACTGTGTCTTGAGATGAGGTAGTACCACAGCTGTTAGACACTGTAAGAGTTGCAAGGAATACTCCACCGCTAGTATAGATATGAGTTGGATCAGAAGTTGTATTTGTAACTCCATCTCCGAAGTCCCATAGATAGCTAGTCGTTTGATTAGTTCCGGCAGATTGATTCTGGAATGAAATTGTATTGTTCAATCCCCAATATCCAAATGCTGAAACAGGAGTGCTATTCACAGTTACCTGAATAGCGTCGATAACCGGACCACAAGCATCAGTTACCTGAACCCAGTAGGTTCCTGTAGTTGATACAGTAATTGTCTGGCTAGTTGCGCCTGTATTCCACAGGTAGGTAGCTCCTGCAAAGAATCCAGCATCAAGAGTCAATGAATCACAAACTGAAGTATCAGCTCCAAGCTCAACATTGATGGAAGGAATGTCAAAGTTCACTACAATACTGTTAAGAGTGAAGGTACATCCGTTGAAGTCTGTAATAACCAGGCTGTAAGTTCCAGCTGGAACATTTGTAGGATCATCAATAGATGGAAGTCCTCCTGTCCATGAATATGTATATGGAGGTGTTCCACCAAATGTTGAGATGTAGATCTCACCATCATTAGAACCTGAAGCACAGGTTGCATTTACGATGCTGTCTACAACAGCTGATAGAGCAACTTGAGGTTCAGTAATGATCATATTGCTTTCAGTACCTGTACATCCGTTATCATCAGTCACAACCAAAGTATAGTTACCAGCAGTAGCGTTAACTAAATAACCAACTGTTGAATCTCCGTTACTCCAAGCATAACTCAATGGTGCTACACCACCTACCACGGTGACATTCAATCCACCTGTAGCTGCTCCAAAGCAATCGACATGAGTTATGGAATCGAGAGTAATAATAATCTCAGGCGGACTCTCAATACTATCTGTGCCTGAATATGTACATCCATTGGCATCTGTTATGGTCATTGAGTATTGTCCTGTGACCACATTGACCAGATCCTGTGAAGTATCTCCGTTTGACCAACTATAACTGTATGGGGCAAGTCCGCCAACAGGTGTGACATAAATTGCACCAAAGGTATCAGGGAAACAGTTGTTGTCCATGATACTATCTACCGTAAAGCTCAGGGTATCAGGCTCGAGAATTACAAAGGTTGTATCAAATGTACAGCCATTCGTATCTGTCGCCATCAGAGTATATGATCCAGGACCCAGGTTAGTGATCGTATTAGTTGTATCACCAGTAGACCACATAATGGTAGTTCCAGATCCAGTAGCCGATTGCGATCCACCAACCATTGTGATAGAGATCAATCCATTACTGTCATTTTTACAAAGTACATTCTGGAAGCTGTCAATTCTAGCTCTGAATGGTGCAGGCTCAGTGATGGTAACAAATGTATCCTTAGAACATCCGAAGGTATCAGAAACCGTTAAGTTGTATGTTCCGGCTGGAACACCTGCAATGAAGTCTGTTGTATCTCCAGTTGACCAATTGTAGGTATAAGAAGATGCAGGAGCAGCTGAACCTACTGAGTAGTACATTTGAATTCTTGAAACAACACCGGCTGGAGATTCTGACATTAAGTCTCCATTATTGGCAACTCCACCAGCAAGACTCGCTTGATAAACAAGTCTTTGAAGGGTTATAGGGTTACCATTGATGTTGGATGGTGCATTGTTCGCATTAGCATAAGAATTCTGCATTGGTCCACCTCCTCTGGCTCCAATGATTCCAATTACATCACCAGCATTAACTGGAATGTTAACTGGAATAACGGCAGTTCCAGGAATATTTTGACCAACATAAAGTGTTGTGAAGTTATTACCTGGGCCAGGGAATGGAATTGGAGGACCTACAAAGTTAACTACCTGAATACTTGATGCGGCAGTTCCAACATCGGTAGGGACTCTTAATCCAGTGATTGTGAAATTAATTGGCGCTGTAAACCAGTAACCTCTAGTCAGGTTTGAGTTAAAGGTATTCTGATATGGAGGAAGTGGAATGCTATCTGAAGCTCCTTCAGTTAGAACTCCAATAAATGCAGCACCAGTAGAATCTCCGTGACAGGCAACATTTACAAGAGAATCGAAATTCACAAGAATATCACCAGGCTCAATTATGGTTACTATACTATCCTGACCTTCCAGTGCGGTAGTACACCCATTCCAGTCAGTCACGGTCAATCCATAATCACCAGGTGGAAGATTCGTAAGATCCTGTGATGTATCACCATTACTCCAACTATAGCTAAATGGACTCACTCCACCTACTACGCTAGTGTAAATTGCTCCAATTGAAACTTGATAGCATAAGTTCTGCTGAATTGAATCAATAATAGCTGCAAATACCGGAGGCTCTGTGACTATAATTCCTGTTGTATCAAAAGTACATCCTAGAGTATCTGTAACTGTCACCGAATAACTTCCTGCAGGAATACCCGTAGGATCTTCAACCGGTAATAGATTGCTCCAACTATATGTATATGTTGCAGATGTTCCTGAACCAGTACCTATTGTACCCCCAGAAGGAGTAGTATAGATAGCGCCTGTAGAATCTGCGAAACAAGCAACATTAGTGATGCTGTCCACTGTCATTGAGACAGCAGTAGGTTGAACCAAAGTAAGGTTAGAAATAGTTTCAATACAGCCTAAGGAATCTGAAATAGTCACGCTATAGGTTCCAGCAGGAACTCCTATCAGATTTTCATCTGTACTTCCATCACTCCATGAGTAATTATATCCGGTTGTTCCAGAGCCGGTTGGGGCGCCAGGTGCACCTCCTATTACCGTAATCAGGATTTCTCCTGTACTATCTCCAAAACAGAAGTTATTGATCAATGTATCTACGGTTGCGACAATATCAGTATTACCTACAATTGTAGTTAATGGTGTAAATGTGCTACAAGCGAGTGAATCTGTTACAGTAAGATCGTAGGTACCAATTGGAACACCAGTAAGGTCTTCTGTGGTAGCACCATTACTCCATAAGTAAGTGAATGGAGGTGCTCCACCTGAAATCGTAACCTGAATCTCTCCAGTTGAATCTCCAAAACAAGCAACATCAATAACTGTATCAATTGCAATTGCTCCACCGGGTTCAACAACAACCCATACTGGTGAAATCCAAGTACAATTATTACTATCTGTTACTGTAAGGATATAATTGCCAGCCCCAAGATTAAATAGATCCTGAGTGGTATCACCAGTATTCCATAAGTAGCTGTAAGGAGCTACTCCACCGCTTACTGATACCTGAATAGAACCAATAGTTACTCCACCACAATCATTATCTATGATGGTATCAAGAGTAACATTAAGGGCAGTTGGCTCAGTTAAAGTGATTCCAGCTGTATCAACAACACAACCTCTTGCATCAGTTACAGTTACTCCGTAGGTTCCTGCAGGAACTCCGAAGAGGCCATTAGAAGTTGTATCTCCAGTGCTCCAAAGAACTGCTAGTGGAATTGTATCTAATCCTGCATTACAGAAGCCAAAGCGAGTATTTGGACGATTAGCATTGTTTATTGTAGTGTTGTATGGAGTATTACAAGCTACCCCACCATCCTGATACTGCAGATACATTGTATTAGGAGGACCAGGAGTAAATCTCATAGAGTTTGTACCACCCCAATCCAATTTGTCCATACAAATCTCAACGATAAGGTTTGAAACGCCATCCCATTCGTAAGGGCTTTGGAATACATGATTGGTATACCCACCAGGAGCGGGGGTGTAGTTGCTTACTGTGAATACCTGACTTAACCCTGTTTGGAATCCGGTTATTGAAGTAACATTTGTACATCCCACAGACAAAGTCAATGTCATTGGATCAGTTCCAGAATGGGTTACTACATCAAAACCTAAGCTGGTGATCTGACCACCAGTCATGCCGATTGCCTGTAGCTCAGATGCCAGGAATAAGACTTGCATTCGCTGATCTTCAAATGTGGAATAGAATGGCGATTGCTGGTTCAGAGTTCCCGTACCAGTTCCCAGATCATATGGGGTTGGCGGATTACAATTTGCTACGGCAGGGCTAGATAATGCACATGTACTAGGCACTCCACCTACAATAGTATTTCCACCTGCAATAGTTGTGTAAATGGCTCCCGTAGAATCACCATTACATAAGATGTTGTCAATTGAATCAATTTGCAGAATGATAGGATTTCCAACTTCAACAATGATAGTATCTGTCAAAGAGCAACTTGGGATAGGGTTTACGCTAAGGATAACTGTATCTGTTTGCCAAACTGGAAGTGTTGAAGCAGTTGTTCCAGAACCTGTTCCGGAAGAAGTAAACCAGGAATAGGTTGCTCCAGGAATTGTCCCAGGATTTAGAAGGATCGTATCACCAAAGCATAAGAAGGTATCATTACCTAAGCTGATAGTTGATTGCTCAAACAGCACTGCCAATGCTGGTACACCTGGACTCTCACAAGTTCCATTTGTGGCACTTGCAAAATATGCTTGAGTAGATGTTAGTGAAGGAGTGGTATATGTAGGACCAGTTCCAACTTGAACTCCAGCTGAGTCCCTCCAAATTATAGTTCCAGAAACTGGCACTGCAGAAAGGGTAACAGCTGATGGAGAACAACCAGAATCACTTAAGGTCGCAGGAAGATCCGGAGTGGGAGAAGTTCTAAAATTAAGAGCTAAGGTATCATTTAAAGGATCAGTATCTCCTGACCACTTTTGAATTACGACCAGATCGAAAGTATCGGTTCCTGAAAAATCAGCTGTTTGAGAGAAAGTAAAGTTCACTAGTTGACCTGGTGCTATTGGTCCAGGGATTGTGTCATTCACAAAGGCCCCACCATCAACAGAATAGCATACTGGCAAGTTGCTTATTGGATTACAAGCTAAATTTCTAAGTGAGAATGTGATTGCTGTAGTACTTGTATTTCCGCATGAATCTCCTGTAGGAGAAATCAATTGAACCATCGCTACATCATCCGGCTGATTGAAGACTTCGACATCATCAATAGACATATCAGAAGTGAATGAGGTACCGGTTTGACCTCTAAATCTGAATTCAACGGCAGACTGACCAGCATAAGCACAAAGATCAACTGTTCTTTGTCTCCAGGGCTGGACATTAGCATATCCAGTTTGCTGTTGACCTTCAATCGAATCGATGACTAACCATGTTGTTCCACCATTCGTAGAAACTTCAAGGAATAGATCTCCCATCGTTCCTCCAAACATATGATACCAGTATGAAAATACTGGGTGCAAAAGCCCAGTAAAATCAAAGGTTGGCGACACCATAGTAGCAAGGTTATTTGATCCACTACCAGAGGTTTCTAGAAAAACAAACTGCCCAGTATTCAAGCCTGTGGTATGGTCTAATGCTGAGGTACCCCCAGTACCAAGTCCAGGACCTGTATTACTTGAAGTACTTGCATTTGTTACACCAGAGGCAACAAGCCAATTAGAAAATGCTGCACCAGCAGCTGCTGTATTGGTCCATCCGCCACCAATCGCACAAATTGTGTTGTAGTTATAAGGGGTACAAACGGGATAGGTGTCAAAATTCTCTAAGTATGGATAGGTAGTTATCTGAGCGTAACTGCCAATCGCAAAAAATATTGAAACCAGGAGAATAGAAATTCTTTTCATAAGCCGGTTTATCTCTTTCTAAAAAATGATCCGTTTCAGGGGTTAATTACTTCAATAAAACTCGTTGACTAAACTCTTGACCATCAGCTTCTAATCTGATTAGATAAAGACCTTTTGCAAGACCTTCAAGATCTAGAACATGTCCACCTAGAAGCTCATTTGCTTCAATGGTTTCTGTGCTTACGATCCTTCCTTGAGCATCGATTAAAAGGATATCAAGATCGCCATTAACGGGGTCTAGAGAAGTAGCTTCAATATTTACAATTCCTTCAGTTGGGTTTGGATATACCACCACTCCATTTTCAGATAAAAGGTCTTCAATTGAAGCAACTGGTCTGGTTGGACCATCAACTGTAACTGAATCTGTATAAACGTCCACACCACACGGGTTTGTAACCGTAAGAGTTACGAGGTATGTACCACCCCATTCAAAATCATGCGTTGGACTTGTTTGAATATCATTACTCTGCTGGAATGTACCATCACCAAAGTTCCAGTCGTACAGGTTATCTCCAGTTGCTGATGTATTGGTGAAAGTAGCTTCAGAACCACTTGTCACGAATGTGTACGAAGCATTTGGAGGTCCTGATACTGTTACGTTAGCAGCATCAATAGCTGTCTCACAAACATTTTCAATTCTAACAGAATAAGTTCCTGAGGTTGAAACTGTAAGTGTTTGAGTAGTATCACCAGTTGACCATAGATATGAACTTCCTGGGTTTGTTCCAGGATTCAAGACATATGACAGACATACAGAGGTATCAGGTCCAAGAGCAGCACTTGCCGTTGGGCTTGAAATATTTACTACTACAGTATCTGTTCCAGAGCAACCGTCTGAGTTTGTTACTTCAACCCAATATGATCCACTTACTCCGGCACTAATGATTTGACTCATCATTCCATTACTCCATAGATAAGTAGAACCTGGGTTTCCAGCATCAAGATTAACTGCTGTTTGACATGAGTTCACATCAGCACCCAGGAATACAAATGGAACAGTGCCTATACCTACATTCACAGAATCCGATGCACTACAATTGTTACGGTCGGTTACAGTAACTGAATAGTTTCCGGTTGTTGAAACAGGTAGAGTACTGTTGGTTGATCCTGTAGACCAAAGTGCTGTATAACTTGGGTTTCTAGTATCAAGGACAACAGGTCCGCCGCAAGCATTCGTATCTGCACCCAGATCAATCATAGGCAATGGAAGGATTGTAACATCAATGGTATCCTGAGATTCACATCCATTGCTGTCAATTGCCATTACAGAATATTCTCCATCCATGATAGCTATGATGGTAGAGGTAGTTGCTCCGGTTGACCATAAATAAGATCCTCCCGGCACAGTTGCATCAAGAAGTGCAGGACCACATGAAGCACCGTCCATTCCAAGATCAACATCCTGACCTTCGAAGTAATCAATCATTACAGTATCTGTCCAATCACATCCAGCTGCACCTGTATCAGTCACTACAACAGAGTATGTACCAACTGTATCAACGAGGATTGAATTAGTAGTATCGCCAGTTGACCAAACTCGTGGCAAGCCTGGATATCCTGGCTCTAGACTAATCTCAACACCTGGACAGTAAATTGAATCAGGTCCAAAATCAAAAACAGGAGCAAACTCAACCACATTGGTTGAAGGAACTCTGTTCGACTCACAGAAAACATATCTAACTACCCAGTTATAGAAGAAATAGTAGTTAGGAAGCAAATTGTTGATCGGACCTGTGATTGATGCTACACCAAACAAATTGTAAGGATATACACCTCCGGTTTGATTTCTGTAAAGTCCGGTGTTTGTTCCAATTGCATTGATCTGATATCCTTCACCAACTGGAATAGTAAGCTTGATAGGAACATCTTGCTGACCTCTTGTTACCGCATTATAGGTAGTAGTAAAGATTAGATTTCCATTTCCATCAAGGATATTGATTACAACCTGCCCGGTATCATTGGTATAAACAGTAACCTGCTCAAGAACCATTTCATTAAAGACATCAAATTCTAATCCATCTGGATAGAACTGATAGTTACCGCCCTGACCAATTCCTGGATTAGGTGCTCCTAAAGAATCTGTTCCACCTGTAACTGCAGAAGCATAATAGGTTGTAGTTGTATTGAGAACTGGAGTAACGAAAGTATCTCCAATCATAACCGGTACGGTAGCATTCATTGAATCATACCAGTAGGTCAATGTATTACTGTTTGTGTCGGCAATCAAAGTGAAACTGCTAGGTCCACATGAAGTGTCTGCACTAACAGTAGGGTCTAAAGGAACAAACCTACTTTCTACTCTTTTACCTAATGTGTCATTTGCTAGGTTTGCGTCATTTGGAATCGTTACTTCAGCAAATAAGTCATAGAATGCAGGTGTGCTAAGATCCACAGTTGTTCCAAAGGTGAATGTATCTACTGTAAATGCCGGGAATAGTCCTGGAATAGTATCCAGTATTGGAGCTCCGCCATTCAAAGTCAATGACATTGCAACATCAGTTTGATCAAGGCAGGTCATATTCTGAACTACTACTCTTACTTGAGTAGAATCAGACAAACCACAACCATTTGAAGGATCTAAGATTTCCATGATTGCCATATCATCTGTAGCATCATCGAAAATTTCAAAATCATCAATAGCCATATCAGATCGAAAAGAACCACCCGAGATCCCTCTGAATCTTACCCTAATGACCTGACCCTGGAACTGCGAAAGGTTTACTTCCCTATCCAACCACGGAGCACCATTTGAAGTTTGTTGCTCCCCATCCAGGAATGGAGTAACATCATCAATCCATGTCACACCGTCATCAGTTGAAACATCTACGTGAAGCTCTCCCATTGTAGAGCCGTACATGTGATACCAGAATCTCATCTTAGGACATGGAATCGCAGAAAGGTCAATACATGTAGATATAATATGGAATTCAGTACCCGCAGCCGGACCTGAGGTCTCAGTATACAGATAGTTTCCAAATCCTGTTGTATGGTCATTGGAAGGTCCAGTACCAGAGGAACCAGTTCCCGCTGCATCAACAGTCCACTGTCTTGCTGCTCCACCATCAATCCAACCATCGGCGTAAGGTGCATTACCATTAGGCCATGAATCAAAGGTTTGGAGGTATGGTGGCTGAGCAACAGGATTAAATACTGTTCCGAAGAATGTATCATTACTTGTTACCTGATCAAGAGTATAATTTGTAATTACTGTCACATTGTAAGTCCCTCCGTTAGAGAAATCGTAAGGAGTAGCGAAAGTGAAATTGGTGGTCTGTCCTGGAGACAGGAAAGGACCAAAGAATAATTCTGTAACAGGAGGCTGAACGCCAAGTACAGGATCATCTACTATATATGTAACATCAAAGTTGGTCGCTGGAAGAGCGCCAAAGTTTCCAATAGTCACATCGATATTTTCAATTCCCGTGTTACAAGTACCTATTGGACCATTTAAAGCTGTAACCCCCACATCTGATGCTGGTGGTTGAAATACTTCAACGTCATCAAGTGAAAGATCAGATCTGAAACTATTTGTCTCGATCCCTCGGAATCTGATTCTCGTATTAGCAGAAATAAATGGAGTGATGTCCACTGTAGCTTCAGCCCAGCCTACTTGCTCATTACCGAGCACCAATATGTCATTAGTATAAGTAGCTCCTCCATTAGTACTCACATCAATCCTCAATTCCATCCATGGATTCCCAGAAGGAGCAGGAGAAGATGAAGTACCATTGCTATTCTGCCACCAAAATCTTAGGGTGGCTGCTGACAAAGCAGTAAGATCAAATGTCTCTGAAATTAGATTTCCAACAGGGTTCCCTCCCCCACCGGAGTCATCGATGTTTGCAAAACAAGTGGTTCCAGTCGTATGATCTCCTCCTTGCATATAGGTATTGGAGAAGTTTCTAAACTGCCAGAACTCAGGACCAAGGTTTTGCCAGTTAGCTGGCATGGTACAACCCGGAACACCGAAATCTTGAAAATATGGAGTACTAATCGTTACAACTGTTTGAGCCCTAAGGGACAAAGAGTTGATTAAAAAAAACGATATAAAGAGCAGAGAGGTAAAAATCCTAGTCATAAGCATTTCCTCAGTTAATAAAAGGGGTAAAAATTGTCATCAGTTAGTTCTCGTGAAAGACTTACTAAGTTATAAGT
>CAXDOZ010000015.1:0-33818 GCA_963991145.1 uncultured Chitinophagales bacterium
GCTGAGGAGGCTCCTGCTGCTGAAGAAACTCCAGTAGAAGAAGCTCCAGTAGAAGAAGCTCCTGCAGAGGAAGCAACTACTGAAGAAACTCCTGCAGAGGAAGCTTCAGAAGAAGAAAACAAAGAGGAAGAATCAGACGAAGAAAAGAAAGCTGAGTAAGCGTTGATTCCCTTAAAAAATATTAAGAGGACTTGTTTTTAACAGTCCTCTTTTTTTATGCCCGTATCTTAACTACATGTGAATAGCTAAGGTGTTGAATTGCCTATATTTGCGCAGATTTTAAAATTCGCTCTATGCCACAAAATGAAAGTCGCCCTGCTGTCTTGCTTCTTAAAGACGGCACAGTATTCCAGGGAAAGGCCGCAGGTGCCATCGGAACAACCACTGGTGAGTTATGCTTTAATACCGGAATGACCGGCTATCAGGAAGTTTTTACCGACCCTTCCTACTTTGGTCAGCTGCTGATCATGACTAATGATCACATTGGTAATTATGGAATCAAAGAAGATGAAGTTGAGTCCGATAGCGTAAAGATCGCCGGGATGGTTTGTAAGAACTATGTTCCCGCATATTCAAGAGAATTAGCTACTGAGAGTATTCAGGATTATTTTGAGAGAGACAATCTTGTAGCAATTTCCGATGTTGACACCCGTGCAATCGTAAGGCACATTAGAGATAAAGGTGCAATGAACGCAATCATTTCATCTGAAGAACTCGATATAGAGAAATTAAAAGCTAAACTGGACAAAGTTCCATCGATGAGCGGTCTTGAGCTTAGCTCAAAAGTTTCTACCCGTGAGCCATATTACGTTGGTGATGCAAGATTCGATAAGAAAGTTGCTGTTCTAGATTTAGGAGTAAAGAAGAATATCCTAAAGTGTCTTTCCGAAAGAAATTGTCACTTAAAGGTTTTTCCAGCGAAGTCTAGCTTTAAGGAAATGATGAGTTGGAATCCTGATGGATTCTTTATTTCAAACGGACCTGGTGATCCTGCTGCAATGGATTATGCTATCGAAACCGTTAAAGAGATCCTCGATAGCGGGATGCCTTTATTTGGTATTTGTCTTGGACATCAAATCCTTGCTCTTGCTGCAGGCGTAGGCACCTACAAGATGCATAATGGTCATAGAGGACTAAATCACCCGGTTAAAAACCTTGTGAACGGATATTCAGAAATCACTTCTCAGAACCATGGTTTTGAGGTAAATGGAAAGGACATTGAGACGTCCGATATCGTTGAGGTAACTCATGTGAATCTTAATGATGAGACCATTGAGGGGATTCAGGTAAAAGGAAAGCCAGCCTTCTCTGTTCAATATCACCCGGAGTCCAGTCCTGGTCCTCATGATTCACGCTATCTGTTCGATGAGTTTGTACAGGCAATCGAAGATTACAGAAAATAAATCCACCATAAACTACAAGAGAAAATGAGCTTAATCATTGATGTCCACGCACGTCAAATCCTCGATTCAAGAGGAAATCCTACAGTAGAGGCAGAGGTCCTTACAGAAACTGGATCATTCGGAAGAGCAATGGTTCCTTCAGGAGCCTCTACAGGTAAGCATGAAGCTGTAGAACTTCGTGATACTGATTCTGGCCTTTACCTTGGAAAAGGAGTTGAGATCGCAGTAAACAATGTAAACTCTACGATCAAGGAGGCAGTACTAGGACAGTCTGCATTAGATCAGTCTTTGATTGATGAGATCATGCTGGATCTAGATGGTACTCCAAATAAGTCTGTTCTGGGCGCTAATGCTATGCTTGCTGTTTCTCTTGCAGTTGCAAGAGCTGGAGCGGCTGAGCTTGGCCTACCTTTATACCGTTACCTGGGTGGGGTGCACGCGAGAACTCTTCCGGTTCCAATGATGAACATCCTCAATGGAGGAGAGCATGCAGATAATGCAATTGATTTCCAGGAATTCATGATTATGCCTGTTGGTGCAGAAAGCTTCAAGGACTCATTAAGAATGGGGGTTGAGGTATTCCATCATTTAAAGAATGTCCTTAAGAGTCAGGGTTACGCAACTAATGTTGGAGATGAAGGAGGATTCGCTCCTGGAATTAACTCCAATGAAGAGGCGATCGAAACTGTGTTGACTGCAATTGAAAAAGCTGGCTACAAGCCTGGTGATGATATCTTGATCGCTCTTGATGCGGCTATCACTGAATTGTATCTGGAAGATGAAGGGCTATACTGCTTTAAGAAGTCTTCAGGCAAGAAGATGAGCAGCGATGAAATGGTTGGTTACTGGGAAGAGTGGGTGAAGAAATACCCTATTGCTTCAATCGAGGATGGAATGTCTGAAGATGATTGGGAAGGTTGGAAGAACTTAACTGATAAGATCGGAGATGATGTCCAATTAGTTGGGGATGATCTTTTTGTAACTAACTCTACAAGACTTCAGGATGGTATCGAACAGGGTGTTGCCAACTCGATTCTTGTGAAAGTAAATCAGATCGGAACCTTAAGTGAAACCATCGATGCTGTTGATCTGGCAACCAGAAATGGATATACTAATGTGATTTCTCACCGATCAGGTGAAACTGAGGATACTACTATTGCAGACCTTGCTGTTGCTTTGAATTCTGGCCAGATCAAAACAGGCTCAGCTTCAAGAAGTGACAGAATTGCAAAGTATAATCAACTATTGAGAATTGAAGAGGAGTTAGGTGATCAGGCAAGATTCCCTGGAAAGAGCTTCAAGTTTGCTTAATAGGTCAATAAACCACTACCTGTTTGAAAGCGCAATGGTGAATAATAGGTAGACGTTACATTTGAAAATAAATTAGCCCTCAGCCGAGGGCTTTTTTTATGCAGTACTTCTCCAGATTATACGATCGATTACCAGCAGTCCTAAAGAACAAGTATGTTCTTAGCTCGCTTGTTTTCGCCATATGGATGAGCTTCTTTGATAGCAATAATCTTATGGTTCAGATGGAACGCAGATCAAGCATTGAAGATCTGGAAGATCAAAAGGAGTATTATTCTCAAGAAATTGGTGAGTCTCAAAGAGCACTTGATGATCTCTTAAGTGATCCTGCAAACATGGAGCGTTTTGCCCGTGAGCAATACTATATGAAAAGGGATAACGAGGAAATCTTCATTCTCGTAGAGGAATAGCTATTTCCCAAGCCAGTGCTTGAAACCTCTTGACTTTTCTGAGCTAATTACGATATCGCCTTGCTGCTGAGGTTTAAGGTTGATCTTGAGTCTTCCTTTGAAGTAGGGGTGGATCTCAGAAATGGCAGTGATGTTTACAATGAATTGTCGGTTTGCTCTATTAAAAACCTTTGGATCAAGTTCCCCTTCAATCTCATCAAGAGTTTGATCTACAGGAAACTTCTTGCCATCATGAGTGACAAGAATGATCACTCTTTGGTCTGAATAGAAATAGGCGATCTCATCTGCACCAATTGACTTTATTAAGTTTCCAGCTTTTACCAGATATCTGTCACGGTAGGATTGAGTTTGTTTCTTCAAGAGATCAATGAGATCACTCATCTCACTTCCATTTGCCTGAAAAACCGTTTCATACTTTTCAATCGCTTTTGCCAGATCTTCATATTTGATCGGTTTAAGCAGGTAGTCAACAGATTTCAATCTGAATGCTTCAATAGCATACTCATCATATGCAGTGGTAAAGATGATACTGGATTTAGGGTTGATCTGCTGGTAGATCTCGAATGCAGACCCATCAGCCAAATGAATATCCTGAAGAATAAGATCCGGATCAGGGTTTCTCATTAACCAATCGATAGACTCCTCCACCGTATCCAGAGACCCAACGATCTCGATATCACTATTGTACTCTTTTACCAGATCAGCGATCTTCTCAGCTGCAAGTGGTTCGTCTTCAATAATTAATACTCTCATTCTAATTCAGCTTTACGAGGGGTAATTTAACTACAAAGTACGATTCCGTTTCTTCCACTTCTATACTTCTTTTCGCCAGGTGTTGGAATCTAGATCTAATGTTCTTCAATCCAATGCCCGTGGAAATAGGTTGGGCCTGCTTTTTTTGCATTGAATTCCTGACAACAAGAAACTCATCATCCTCGGTAAAAATCTCAATTGATAAAGGTTTTGCTCGTGAAACTACATTGTGCTTTACTGCATTCTCTATAAGCAATTGAAGAGCTAAAGGAGGGATATCGTAGCTCATGTATTTCTCTTCTACCCGAATATCAATGTTAATGTTCCCTCCATGTCTTTTGTCAAGCAAGTACTTATAGGACTCCAAAAACTCCAGTTCCTCTGTGATCGTCACCATAAGGTTCCCAAGCCTATTCAATACATATCGATATACGTCAGAAAGCTCTTCTACAAAGTGTTTTGCAGTGTCGGGGTCCTTATCGATCAATACCGATAAGGTATTAAGACTATTGAACAGGAAATGGGGATTGATTTGGTTCCTTAGACTCTTTAGCTGAGACCTGATCGATTCGTTCTTGAACTTCTCTGTGAGGACCAGGGACTTTTTCCATTGGGTAAACAGGTAGAAGGCTTCGTAATAGAAGTTTGTGATGATCGCTATCAGGAATCCTGTTACAATCAGAGATTGGATTTTATCCTGTGTAATGAATTGATTTGTGATCTGAAGGTATATGGCACTTGCTGGAATAACTATGATTGCCGCCATACTACCATTGAGTATAAACTGAAGGAGCAATCTCTTCCAGGGAGCTTCATTCCACGAATAGAAGTTGTTCAGGCTATATATTACAGTCCTGTTGCTGATCCAGATAAGCAGGACAATACAGACTGTGAAAATGAACTCAAAGTAGAAAGGGAGGTAGAGTGGGGATCTGTCATTGAATAGAAGTGACAGAATAATTATCAGGAAGGGTATCGCGAATCTTCGATACCAAATGTCATAAATGACATAATCGTTTCTGTATATCCTGGTCGACAAGTTCCTCTGTAATTTATTCTAAAGTACTCAGCCCTTAAGAGATGTGAAAATTGGCCTAAAAAAGAAAAAGCCCCGGGGACTAATCCGGGGCCGTAACAAAACAAAAACGACACAAATATGACTCACTAAAAGTCACACTTCAATAGTGTGAAGTCAAGAGAAAGCCTGTGAAGCGGGATAATTATCAATTGAGTATGCCGAATCACTATTCCCATGACATTTCTATGAAGATTACCATTTGGTCATATTTCCAAAATAGCTATTTATGACCATTTTCACGATTAACAATCGATAAGCACAGTACTTAGTTCACTGAGAGACATTTATCAATTGGCTCCGTTTGCTTTTGCCGGAAAGTGGGAGATTGTAACCGGGGAGGTGGTACAATAGTTCTTATACCCACCCCAATAGGCCCACTCCTTTTAGTCTCTAATTCTATTGGTAAAAATTCATTCATTTCGCCCTTCGGGCGGATGTTAATACAATCAACATATAGCCTCTGCCCACACTACTGTTATTGGTATATTTGCGCCCTTAAATCAACAGCATGGTTAAGCTTAGCGAACAAGAGATACAGAGAAGGAAAAACCTTGAGTCTATCAGGGAAATGGGAGTTGAACCCTATCCTGCAGACTTGTTTGATGTGAATAGTTCTTCAACAGAGATCAAGGAGAATTATAATGAAGAGGAGAATAACTACCAGGACGTAGTTATTGCAGGAAGATTAATGATGAAGCGCGTGATGGGTAAAGCATCATTTGCAGAGTTGATGGATTCAAAGGGTAAGATCCAGATCTATGTAAACAGAGATGAGATCTGCCCGGGAGAAGATAAGTCCCTCTACAATGACTTATTCAAAAAGTACCTTGATATCGGAGACTACATCGGGGTTAAAGGATATGTTTTCAAAACAAAAGTTGGAGAGACCACCATTCATGTTACTGAGCTAAAGCTTCTCAGTAAATCGCTAAAACCTCTTCCAATCGTTAAGACGGATGCAGAAGGAAATGTCTATGATTCCTTCAGTGACCCTGAACAGAGATATCGTCAACGGTATATTGATCTTTTGGTCAATCCTGAAGTAAAGACAGCTTTTCATCAGAGGTCGGTCATGATCCAGTCCATGAGAAATTTTCTTACAGAGAAAGGATACATGGAAGTTGAAACTCCGATTCTTCAGCCATTATATGGGGGAGCAGCTGCTCGCCCATTTAAGACGCATCACAATACGCTGGATATGACCTTGTATTTGCGTATCGCAAATGAACTGTACTTAAAGCGATTGATCGTAGGTGGATATGATGGAGTATTCGAGTTTGCAAAGGACTTCCGTAATGAAGGAATGTCTCGATTCCATAATCCTGAATTCACTATGATGGAGCTTTATGTAGCCTATAAGGACTACAATTGGATGATGGATCTTATGGAGGAGATGACCGAGAAAATTGCAATGGATGTTCATGGCAAAACTGAGGTTGAGGTTGGTGAGAACACTATAAACTTCCAAAGACCATGGAAGCGATATACCATGTTTGAATCTATCAAGGAATACACAGGAAAGGATATTTCCAATCTGGATGAAGCCGGTCTTAGGGAAGTAGCAAGAGAGCTTAAGGTTCCTATTGACGATACGATGGGTAAGGGAAAACTAATTGATGAGATCTTCGGAGAGCATGTAGAGCCAAAGCTTATCCAACCTACATTCATTACAAATTACCCTCTTGAAATGTCTCCTTTGGCTAAGAATCATAGAGACCATGAGGGATTGGTAGAACGATTTGAAGTCATTTGTAACGGTAAAGAGATCTGTAATGCATTCTCTGAGTTAAATGATCCAATTGATCAACGAGAGAGATTTGAAGAGCAACTTGAACTTGGAAAAAGGGGAGATGAAGAGGCGATGACTTTAGATGAAGATTTCCTTTCGGCTCTTGAAATCGGAATGCCACCAACTTCAGGCATTGGCATAGGAATTGACCGTTTAGCTATGATAATTACCAATAGCAATTCAATTCAAGATGTACTTTTCTTTCCTCAAATGCGTCCACAAAAGAATGACTAGGCTTTTTTTCCTGCTTTTATTCCTTTTGGGTTCTTTATGCCCGAAGGAGTCCTTTTCTCAAGATGAGTTGAGTATACCTGCTAATGACTCTATTTCTCTGGATACCATCATGTATCAGATCTACGTCGGAAGGGAGAAGTATTTTGATTCCATTAGGATTCGGAACTATGAAAGGTCATTGAGCAATGCTTTTAAAAATGCAGAGACTCTAGAGAGACTGGAAGTAAGAAATACGCCTGTGGAGTCACTCCCGGATAGTATTAACAAGCTTAAGGCTTTGAAGGAGGTGATTATCTACAAATGTCCAAACCTTGATCTTGAGAGGTTAATTGACCAGCTAGCGACCTTGCCCAATTTGAGTCGTCTCGAACTGGTTTACGGTGAGTATTCATCAATTCCGAGCAGCATAACAAAGCTCAGTTCATTGAAGGAGTTAGCACTGGATCACAACAAATTCCAGAGTCTGCCGGAGGAACTGCCTGACTTATCGGTACTTAGCTTAAAGCATAACAGATACCTTGATATTGATCAGAGTTTTGATGTTATCGCAAGTATCGAGGGTTTAGAATATTTGGATTACTCCTATTCACAGCTTGATAAAATCCCTACCTCGCTTACAGAATGCGAAGATCTATCAGTTCTTCGCCTGAATGGGAATCCAATTCTATATCTGCCCGAAGGGCTTGGAAAACTAAGTGACCTTGAATGGATAGACCTAAGAGAATGCTTCTACCTAAACCTGGAGAAGAATCTAGAAATTCTGAGTGCTTGTAGCAGTCTAAAAGTTCTTGACCTAGGAGGATGTGAATTTTCTGTACTGCCGGATAACATTGGAGAGATAAAGTCTTTAACAGAGCTAAATCTAAGAGGGAATAAATTTTCAAAGCTGCCTAATAGTATTGGGGATCTGACTATGCTTGAAAAGTTGGATCTAGGCTATGCTTCATTAGGAAATCTAATGAATCAGCTCGAAGAGCTTCCTTCCAGCATTAAAGCTTTGAATAGATTGAAAGAGTTAAATCTGGCTGGAAACCCTCTGAGTTCATTACCTAAGGGTGCCAATGAATTGAAAGCGCTAGAGGTTCTAAACATCAATTGGTGCAGGTTTGAAGAGATTCCACCAAGCGTATTTGAGCTTAAAAAACTAAGAGTTCTTAGAATGAATAATAATCTGGTTTCAGCCATTCCAGATGAAATTGGAAATCTTAGGACATTGGAAATCCTCACAATAGATCGAGACTTTTTCAGCCCCACAGAGATCAGTATCAAAAGCTTACCCGAGTCCATTTGCAATCTCTCAAAGCTTAGAGTTCTTTCATTGAATGAGCAGGACATCTCTCTTCTTCCAAACTGTATCGACAGATTGTCAAAGCTTGAAGAACTGTATTTGAGAGAGAATGGCCTTGAAAAGTTACCTGAGGACTTTTCTGATTTTGAAGAGCTGAGAATTCTAAACCTCAAGGCTAACCCCTTCGAAAACTGGCCAAAAGGAATTAATGAGCTTGATAATCTAGAGGTGGTTGACATCAGCATCACACCTTACTTAGAGCATAGAATTGCTATTTCCTATCTATCCAAAGTTTCAAGCTTAAAGAAACTTGATATCAGCTATAATGAGATCTCTGAGGATAAAGTGAAAATGCTCCATGAAGAGCTACCAAATTGCGAGATTATCAGCAATGAGATCCCGGTATCAGACAACTAGCTTTCTTTGATCCTGAAAATAATTGGGCGGCTCGGAGCTGCATCGAGATCAAACCTGGGTATCTGAAGATTTAACAGATATATCCCATCTTTTACTTCATTTGGGACATAGATCATCTCAGTAATCGTAGCCTGTAACCTAAGATCATCAGGCACTCCCCAAAAAGCTTTGTGAGCAGCCAAAGCTCCACCGTCCTCTTCGCGATCTACCGAAGGAAGATCCAAAAGCAAGTGGTCGATACCTTCACTTGCAAGTCTTTTGCAGAAATCAGGATGGAGATAAGGAGGGTTTGTCCCGGAGTACTGAATAGATTTCTTTTGATCATCATTTGGTTCAGTCCTTAAAATAAGTGCATCTATCCCCGTAAGATCTATATCCTCTAAGGAGCTTGCCTGAAATACCCGATCACCGTTTTCCATTTTTTGTGGAAGTAGGCTAACCAATCGAGAAATGAAGTGTGTCTCTTTCAATGCCTCAAAAACAGCCAGACCTTCCTTGGAGATATGAGCGAGACTTTCGGTATGAGTGCCATTCCCATGCGGATTTAATCGAACATTCTTAAAATTCACTGGAGAACCTGATTCAAGAGAGCCAACAAAGTCTCCGACAATAACTGGACTAAAATCTACAGGAGGAGCATACCAGGCATTTGGATTATTAGCTCCGTGCCTTAGAGGGATTGAAAGGTCGATTCCCTCTTTGAGATTTGCAATCCATTTTTTCCCATTAATGTCAAAGTTGATTCTCATAAGACCCTAAATTCGAGGAGAATTTATCTTGTTAAAAGTTCAATTCATCGATATTCAATGAATATCACTTCCGAAGAAAGTATTATTGCACTGAAATAATCTAAACCAATGAAACTGAAAGTAACAATCTTTGCTGCAATGCTGCTTTTCCTTGCAGCCTGCTCCTCAAAAGAGGAAGAAAATTCAGAACAAGAAGAAAATATGGATCAAGTAGAAGAACCGATAGTAAAAGTAGGAGATACCTCTTTGGTAACACCTGATGATCTCCTTTCTAAAATGATGGATCTTGATCAGTCAGGAAATTATAGTGTAGAAGATTTCTTTAAAAATCCGGAGCAAGCGAGATTTCAGATCTCACCAAACGGAGAGTACTTTTCATTCACCTCTCCATATGAGAACAGAATGAACATCAACATCCAGAAAATTGGAGAGTCTAGCTCAACTAGAATCACCAACGAAACTGATCGTGACATCCAGGGTTACTTCTGGGCTAATGACAATAGGATTCTTTACATCCAGGATGATGGAGGAGACGAGAACTTCAAACTATACGCAGTTGATAAGGATGGTTCAAACAAGATGGACCTTACTCCATATGATTCTGTAAGAATTGAACTTATTGATGATTTAACAGACTTCCCTGATGAGATCATTATCGGGATGAACCTTGAAAGCAAGGCACTTTTTTCTCCATATAGATTGAATATTGAAACTGGAGAGATCACCAAACTTGCTGAGAACACAAACATGTTTGAGCCAATTAGTGGCTGGATGACAGATCACGAAGGAAAGCTTCGTATTGCGATGAAAGTAACTGATGGAACTAACACCTCTATTCTATACAGAGACAATGAAGAGGAAGATTTTCGCTCAGTTCTAACTGTGGATTTCACTGAGTCTATGTCGCCATTATTCTTCGATTTTGACAATGGTTCAGTTGTATATGCCTCTTCAAATCTTGGAAGAGATAAGTCGGCAATCGTGAAGTACGACCTTGAAACAGGAAAAGAACTGGAAGTTCTTTTTAGCCATGATGAAGTAGATGTAAGTGGTCTTTCTTATTCAGATAATAGAAAAGTGCTAACAGCAATTACATACACTACTGATAAGAGACAAAGAGAGTTTCTTGATACCATGTCTGAGCAGATCTATAACAGATTGAAGTCTGAGCTTACAGGTTATGAAATCGGTATTACCAGTGTAAGTAAGGATGAGACTAAATACCTGGTAAGAAGCTACAGTGATAGATCATTAGGAGCTTATTACTTCTATAATCACGAAACTGACGAGCTTACATTACTTACAGAAGTAAGCCCCTGGTTGGATGAAACTAAGCTTTCACCAATGGAGCCAATCTCTTACAAGACCAGAGATGGTTTGACAATCCATGGCTATCTAACATTGCCTCAGGGCGTTGAGCCAAGCAATCTACCTGTTGTAGTTAATCCTCATGGTGGTCCATGGGCGAGAGATAACTGGGGTTATAATCCAGAAGTTCAACTCCTTGCTGATAGAGGATATGCAGTGCTTCAGGTTAACTTCCGTGGATCTACTGGATACGGAAAAGACTTTTGGATGGCTTCCTTCAAGCAATGGGGTCAAACGATGCAGGATGATATTACAGATGGTGTAAACTGGTTGATTTCTGAAGGAATTGCTGATCCAAACAGAATTGCAATTTATGGCGCCAGCTATGGAGGCTATGCTACACTCGCAGGACTTACCTACACACCAGATCTATACGCTTGTGGAATCGATTATGTAGGAGTAAGTAACCTAAACAGCTTCCTGAATACTATTCCACCTTACTGGAAACCATTCCTTGAAATGATGTACACGATGGTAGGTCATCCTGATACAGATCAGGAGATGCTTGATGCATACTCACCAGCTCTCAACTCTGATAAGATCACGAGCCCATTATTTGTAGTTCAGGGTGCAAACGATCCAAGGGTTAACATTGATGAGGCAGATCAGATAGTACGTGCATTAAGAGAAAAAGGAGTAGACGTGCCATATATGGTTAAATACAATGAAGGACACGGATTCTCTAATGAGGAGAACAGATTTGATTTCTATAAATCGATGACTGGATTCCTTGCAATTCACCTAAAAGGACTAAGCGTTGAAAGCTAGATTTTTAATTACAGTTTTTGGTATTTGTTTGGCAGGCCTAATTCAGGCCTGCCAAAATTCTTCTGAGCCAAATGAAGAGGGAGCAACAGAGAATGAAAGTTCTAGTATTCCTGAGCTTGAGACTGCAGACGGGAACTCACTTCTCTTTGAGATAACTGGGAATGGACTTGAAACTCCCTCTTATCTGTTTGGAACAATCCACTTAATTGGACCAGATGACTTCTTCTTGCCTGAGGGTGCAGAAGCAGCGCTTGAAATCTCTGATCGCCTTGTTTTAGAGATTGATATGGATGATCCGGGTCTGATAATGGATGTTGCTTCCATTACAATGATGGATGGCGATACCACGATTGATATGCTTCTCAGCGACGAAGAGTATGAACTAGTAGATAATTTCCTAAAGGATCAATCTGGAATGGGACTGGCTTTGATGAAAAGCTTTAAGCCGTTCTTCATAGCGGGAATGCTCGCGGAGACATATCTGGATGACTATGTTCAATACGAGCAAGAGTTGATGGATATGGTAAAGGAGCAGGACAAAGAAGTATTTGGACTGGAAGGAATCGACTTCCTTGACGAGCTCATCAGCCAAATTCCTCTAGATGAGCAGGCAGATCTGTTGGTCGAGGGTGTAGTAGAGTACGATGAGACAAAGGAAATTTTTGCTCAGTTGATTGGACTCTATAAGGAGCAGGATGTTGAGGCATTGAATAAAATGGTCTCTGAAGAAATGGTAGAGTTTGCAAAGTTCGAGGAGTTACTGCTTGATACCCGCAATGCTTACTGGATGGAATCTATGATTCCTATGATGAACGAAGCTCCAAGCTTCTTTGCAGTAGGCGCTGGACATCTTGGTGGAGACAAAGGCTTACTTGTTCTTCTATCCGAAGCTGGATACAATATTCGACCTCTTAAATAAGCCTAATCAACCCGCATCAGATCGGAGGCAATTCTATCGGCGTACAGATAATCATTTGGCTCCAGGTAGAATCTTTGATCGTCCTCTTTGATCCTGGGGTTTCTAAGGTTCTCAATATCTGCTACAAGTTCAGAATAGATCCTATCTCCAAATCGAGTTCGGACCGAATCCTTGTTTAGTCCTTCAATGGTTCTGAAGCCGGTCATTACAGCCTCATTAAAAGCCTGGTCTGGGTTTAGGTCTTCAATTTCTCTAAGGGTTTGTCTTTCTAAGCTTGACTCAATGTATTTCTTAAGATTTGGGATGTTCCAAAACCTTTGATTGCCATTAAAGGAATGCGCAGAGGGACCTAGCCCCAGATAAGGTTTACCAGTCCAATAACTCGAATTGTGCTTTGATCTCCAATTCGGCTTTGAGAGGTTCGAAACTTCATAATGCTCAAATCCATTTGAGCGAAGCATTTGAGAAAGAAGCAAAAAATGATCAGCGGCCTCTTCCTCAGTTACATTGGCTACGATTCCTTTTCTAATCTGATGTTGCAGGATAGTGTTTGGCTCCACTGTGAGAGCATAAGCCGAAAGGTGAGGAATGTTCAGATCCAGGAACGAGATCAGCTGACCTTCCCAATCTTTCAGGCTCAATCCAGGTATTCCATAGATAAGATCGATGTTTAGGTTTTCAAATCCCAGGTCCTGCGCCAGTTTCAAGCTCTCAATTGCCTGTTGGGAATCATGAGCTCTATTCATAAGTTTTAAATCTTCCTCCCGGAATGATTGCGTTCCAATGCTCAAACGGTTAACACCCAGGTTCTTTAGGACATTTAATGTTTCCTTCGAGAGATCATCAGGATTGGCTTCAAAGGTGACTTCGGCATTGGTAGAAATGTTGAAATGCTTATGAATCCCTTCAAAAATTGAGTCTAAGAACTTCTCAGGTAACAGACTTGGAGTGCCTCCTCCGAAATAAAGGCTACTAAACTCATTCCTCCATTCTCCACCATAAGAATTGGCTTCCATCAAGATTGCATCTGTAAACTCCTTCATAAATCTTTCCGAAGTGCTGAAGAAGAAGTTGCAGTAAGAACAAGGTTGTTTACAAAAGGGGATATGAATGTATAGACCGGCCAATACTTAAACCTGTAATTTGGCGGTAAAGATAGGTCTGTGTTTCGGCATCTGTGTTTCTTCGCTTTTCTAATCCTTCCATTTAATGTCTTTTCTCAATGGCAGTGGACGCTTATTGAGAATGATGGATTTCAGGATCTGCACGCGAAGAACCCAAGATCTTTTCCCTGTAAGGATAAAGCAGACTGCTATTCCTCGGTTGAGTCATTTGTGGAGGAGCTTCGCTCCGATGGCCATCTAATCGCGAGTATAGATTCTATCCGTGAGGACGATGAGCAGCTAATTGCATTGGTCTTTATCGGGCCGAAGGCCCAAAAGGTTTTTATAGAAGACTTTGATTCAGCTCTTTATGAAGAGTTGCCCTTTAAGACGAAAGATAAATGGAGAAAGGAAAGCGGACTAAGCTTTAGCAAGTATCAAAGATTACGGGAGAATCTCCTGGACAAATTGGAGAACAATGGATATCCTTTTGGAAGTATTGGTTTCGAGCCTTCAGAATTCGAATCAGCTTCAATAAGCGGAAGCTTAACTCTGAATAAAGGGCCATTAGTGCTGATTGATACCCTTCGAATCTCAGGATCATCCAAGGTAAAGCAGAGGTTTCTTGAAGGTGTGCTGGGACTTGAATCAGGTTCATTTTACAATGAGCAAAGGATTAACGATGTAAGGTCTGTTATTGGCAATCTTGATTATCTGAGCTTGGTTTCTGGTCCGGATGTAACATTTCAAAGTAATGATGAAGCGCAGATCGACCTTCTTATAGATGATCGCAGCGCAAGTTCTTTTGACGTGATTTTGGGATTACTACCAAATTCATCCAGAAATGATGGCTTTCTGGTTACTGGTCAGATTCTGTTGGATCTTAGAAATCCATTTGGTACCGGGAAGCGATTTTATCTTAACTGGAACCGCTTGGAAGAGCGCGCACAGGAGTTTAAGCTTAATCTGTCATTACCATACTTGTTTAGAACTCCAATAGGATTCGATGGCGGCCTTGAGATGTACAAGTTTGATAGTTTGTATCTGGATCTTGATTGGAATGTAGGCTTGAGGTTTCAGTTTACTGGGAATAGTTACGTTTCAGCATTTGCAAAGGGTATGAACACCTTTGTTTTGAATGTCGATTCAAACCTTTTTATCGGAGAAGGCCTGTTTCCTACAATTCAGGGCCTACGGAACAATCACTTCGGTCTTAGTTATGAGTATTCCTCTCTAGATTTCAGACCATCGCCAAGAGAAGGAGTCCTTATAAATGCATTTGCTGCAGGAGGTATACGAACGATAAAGCGAAACGAGGAAATTGAGCAATTAGTAAATCCAAATACAGATGAGACTTATGGGGAGATCTACAATAGAAGTGATCTTAGAACAGGGAGAGCAGAGATTGGTCTTGATGTAAGAGGATTTGTACCTGTTGGGCTAAGACATGTCTTTTTTATGGGTTTTAGGAGCAGAGCATTGATCGCAAAGGATATCTTCTTCAATGAGAAGTATCGAGTAGGGGGGACTCAGCTTTTGAGAGGCTTTAATGAGGAGAGCTTATTCACAGCATATTATGCGGTAGCTACAGTTGAATATCGCTTTCTTTTCTCCCGATCCAGTTTCTTTTATCTGTTTCTAGATCAGGGAGGTATTGAGTCACAGGCTGTAAGCACACGAATTGATTATCCAACAGGATTTGGAGCTGGGATCAGCCTTGAGACCAAGGCTGGTTGGTTTAGTGTTAGTTATGCTTTAGGAAGAAAGGAAGATGAGAACATTAACTTTGGGGCATCAAAGATCCATTTTGGTTATTTGAATAGATTTTGATGAAGCGACCCTTTGTTTTTATTGCTTTCTTTTTTGTCTTAGTTCTGGCTTTTGGACAGGACACTGCCCTTCAGTATCAAAGTGATTCAGGTTTTATTGAAGATTCGGTAGAGTTCACTGCAGATTCAGCATTTGAATCTGAAATTGAAGAACCGGAAGCTGAGCCGTACGAAATGGAGGAGGGAAGTGACCGCTTTAGGAAAGATTTCCGGCAGGTATTCTTCTATCTTCTGATATTGAGTTTCCTGTTAATAGCCATTGCAAAGCTATACTCAGGTGGAGCTTTTAATGAGATGTTTCAGGGATTTTTGAATCTGAACTTACTACTTCAGTTTTTTAGGGATCGAATCCTTGACAGATCAATATCAGCGTATCTTCTCAGCGCAAATTATTACATCCTCACAGGAATTACTCTGGCAATCTTTTTTGAAGGATATGGTCTGTTTGATGGATTTAAGTTTCTCCAATTATTTCTAATAGGAGTGTTAATAGTCTTCAGCTTTGATTCGGCAAGAATTCTATTGGTAAGATATTTTGGTTGGCTTTTCTCAATGTCGGAAATAACAGGCTTTTTAACCTTTAACACCCGTTTTGCCAACCGAATTTGTGGTCTTGTATTGATTCCAATAGTCTCACTCCTTGTTTTAGGAGACTCAGAATGGAGTTTTGTTTTGCTTTTTCTCGCATTGTTTCTCTGGATAGTTCAACAATTGTATGGTTATTACCGGGTTGTACAGGTATCTGTATCAGCGGTTAATGGCAATTGGTTCCATTTTATCTTGTATATTTGCACCCTCGAAATAGCTCCATATATATTGCTTTTCAGAGTAATTAAACTGGAATCTTAGAGTATATGAATTCGTCTTTAGAAAATACAATGAGTTTGAAGAGTAAGGTGGCAACTGCAGGTAAAACCAAGGTGAAGAATATTCTTATTTCACAACCAAAACCAGAATCAACTAAATCTCCATATTTCGCTATTCGCGACAAGCATAAGCTAGATATGGAGTTTGAGCAGTTTATTCAGGTAGAGCCAGTATTGGCAAGGGAATTTCGAAAGAGTAGAATCAATATCAACGATTACTCTGCGATTATTCTAACCAGTCGTAACTCGATTGATCATCTTTTCCGTATTTGCGATGAGATGAGAATTAAGTTATCTCAGGAGACAAAGTATTTCTGCCATACAGAGGCAATCGCTTTATATCTTCAGAAGTATATCCAGTACAGGAAACGTAAAGTATTCTACGGGAATGGATCAGTTAATGAGCTTAAGGATTTGATCAAGAAGCACAAGGCCAATGAAAAATTCCTTCTTCCTGGCTCGAACATCAGAACAAAAAAGTTTCCAGAATTCCTTGAAGAGAATGAATTTGACTTTAGTGAGGCGATGATCTACAAGACTGTTTCTACTGATATCAAAGATCTTGACATTGAGAGCTTTGATATGATTGTATTTTTCAGTCCACTTGGAGTTAAATCACTTCTAGAGAACTTTCCGAAGTATAAGCAAGGGAATACGCGTTTTGCAGGATTTGGTCCAGCCACATGCGATGCTATCGAGCAAGCAGGCTTGAACCTTGACTTAAAAGCGCCTACACCGGAAGCAAGGTCAATGACTGCAGCTTTGGAAATTTATCTCGATAATCAATAGTTCGAGAATTTTTACAGACAACCGAACCTTTTGTCCTCCGTCTTATTATTGGATTAACTAATTTACCTCCTGTATAATTGGTTAATTGTGCATGATGTTGAGGGCAATTCTAGGCTGTATAATCTTCGTTTTTTTATCACTAACTGCAAATTCGCAGCTAGCGCCTCATTTTACATACTTCTCAGAGTTCTATTCTCAAAATAACCCTGCTGTAGCTGGCCAGGGACAGCAGTTTTCAGTTATGGCTATTCACAGATCTCAATGGATTGGATTAGCTAGCACAAACCTCAATACTCAGGGATTTTCTATAAGTGGGCCTATAAATGCAATAAATTCTGGTCTAGGAGCTACTCTGGTCAGAGACAAAATTGGTCATCAAAGCACTATTTACTTCACAATTGACTATTCATACATTGTTAAGCTGAAAGAATACGAATTGGCCTTTGGAGTTAAAGGTGGAGGAGTGTTCGGTAATCTTGACGGAGCAAAGTTAAGAGCTCCGGAAGGATCCTACGGTAATGGAAATGTTAATCACAATGACCTAATCCTTCCCGAAACAGGAAGTTCAGGAGCTGCAGGTGATTTAGGCGTAGGAATAAGTTTCTCTGGTAAAGGCCTTAGAGCCGGAATAGCAATGAATCATTTGCTTAACTCAGACATTAGTATTGATAACACTTCAGGGAGTTCAGGGGTCACTCTTGCCCGCACCCTCTTTGCCAGTGCCGGTTATGACTTGAAAATTTCACGAAAGCTCACTCTTCCAATTGATCTAACCGTTAGAACAGATTTCGTTAGAACTCAAGCAGATTTTCAGGCCCGACTTGTTTTTAACCGCAATATATGGGTAGGCACCTCGTTCAGAGGATATAGCAACAGCTCTTTTGATGCAGTTTCATTATTATTTGGATTCCACATTAAAAAGACTCTCGCTATTGGTTACGGATATGATATAAGTACCTCATCATTAAGTAGTTTCAACACTGGATCACATGAAATCTTTATCTCATTTAAGAAACCAGTGAAACAATCAGGAGGAACAGGCCGTACCATATACAATCCTCGTTATTTATAGTTCTGCCAATTTTTTGAGTCGTGAAATGTATCGTTTTGCCCAATTATCAAGCGTTTCATTTCCACTGAATAGATTATTAGGCTATATTTACCGACTTTCAAATGGAACAATACGTAACCTACGAACACCTTAAACGTAAAAAGGCAATATGAAGACCAGGGTTAACTTAGGAACTCTTATCGTGGTGGTCTTGCTAATGGCAGGTTGTAGCAGTGGTGGCTATGACCGTTACAGAGGGCAATTATTGGGCGAAATGGATCGTCCAAACTGGAGCCCCACTATACCTTATGGAATGATTTATGTTCCTACAGGGCAGTTGCACATTGGCCAGAGTGATCAAGATGTCAACGCCTCTTTATGGCAAAAGGCAAAATCGGTTTCCATCCAAGGATTTTACATGGATGACACTGAGATTACGAATAATGAGTATCGACAGTTTACCCATTGGGTAAGAGATTCGATTGCTCACACTATTCTTGAGCATTTTCAAGAGCCAGATTTCAATGACAATGAATGGATAGACTGGACTGTTCAGATCGAATGGGAAAGTCCAGAGGTTCGTGAAGCTCTTGACGAGATGTACGTTCCTTACAATCAAAGAATTGGTGGGCGCGATGAATTGAATACTGGTGTATTACAATATGATTATTGGGATATTGACTGGAGAAAAGCTTCAATGGCTAAAGTCACAAAAGTTAGTAGACTGGAAGTTATTGATAACGACATGTCAATCAATGTCTATCCTGATACATTGGTATGGATAAGAGATTTCACATACTCTTATAATGAACCAATGGCTAGAAATTATTTCAGCCATCCAGCTTTTGACGACTACCCAGTAGTTGGAATTACATGGGAGCAGGCAAATGCATTTTCTCATTGGAGAACTAAGTTTTATGGCGAATACATGAGGGAAAGAAATCTTGCCCTAATGGATAAGTTTAGACTACCTACTGAACATGAGTGGGAGTATGCAGCCAGAGGAGGAAGAGATCTTGCTCAATATCCTTGGGGAGGTCCTTATGTTAGAAATTCAAAAGGTTGTATTCTGGCAAACTTCAAACCTGGTAGAGGAAATTACCCTGAAGATGGTGGTTTCTACACAGTTAGAGCTGATGCTTATTGGCCAAATGATTGGGGTCTTTATAACATGGCAGGTAATGTTGCCGAATGGACTTCCACTGCATTTTATGAAGGAGCTTACACCTTCATCCATGATTTAAACCCAGACATCCAGTATGATGCTGATCCTAGCGAACCTCAAACTTTACATCGTAAAGTAATTCGTGGGGGAAGCTGGAAAGATGTTGGTTACTACATTCAAACTTCTAGTAGACACTGGGAATTTGAAGACTCTTGTAAATCTTATGTTGGTTTTAGATGTGTATCTACATTCTTAGGAAGAGATCACAACGACAGATAAGATTATACAACTACATACAGGCTATATCCACTTTTTTATAAACCCAAATTCTTAATTAGTAAAACGTTTATCTGCTATGGCGAAAAAAGGAATATTTCACAATAAGACCTTCAAAAGGGTTCAAGGCTTTATCTATGGAGCAGGAGCTGCGGTTGTAATCGTCGGTGCACTCTTCAAGATTCTTCACTGGCCAGGTGCAAACCTTATGCTTATCGTTGGTCTTGGTACAGAGGCATTAATTTTCTTGATGTCCGCATTCGAACCACCACACGAAGATGTTCCATGGGAAAGAGTATACCCAGAGCTTGATGATGATTCATTTGAAGCTGAAGAGTACTCAAAAATTGATAAGAAAGAATCAGTTACTGAGCAACTTGATGACGCTCTTGAAAAAGCGAACATTGAGGCTGAAATGCTTGACCGTTTAGGTAAAAACCTTGGAAAACTTGGTGATAACATCGAGAAAATGGGAGAAATTGCTGATGTAGCAGGAGCTACGAGCGATTTTTCAGAAACTACCAAGGAAGCAACAACTGCTCTTTCTTCAATGAAGGAAGCATATCAAAGCGCTACAACTTCAGTTAAAGAATTAGCTGATGCAGGTGCTGGTACAAAAGATTATCATGAGCAAGTTCAAAGAATCTCTCAGAATCTTGCTTCACTTAATGCTATGTATGAGGTAGAACTTCAGGATACTAAGAGCCACTTAAACGCTATGAACAAGTTCTATGGCAATCTTACTGAAGCTATGAACAACCTTGAAGAAGCTAAAGGTGATGCAATGAAATACAAAGTTGAGATCGCTGAGCTTTCTAAAAACCTTGAATCCCTTAACAAGGTTTATGGTAACATGCTTTCTGCCATGAAAAATCCTCTTTCAGAGTAATAGCTGTCAATAGATATTTCTTAAACCAGAAAAAAATAAGACAGTATGGCAAGTGGTAAACTGTCCCCGAGGCAGAAAATGATTAACATGATGTACCTGGTGCTTATTGCACTATTGGCTCTTAACGTTTCAAAAGAGGTACTGAACGCATTCTCACTAGTAGGTGATGCAATGAAATCTTCGAATGAGTCCATTCAAGTAAAGAATGAGCAGGTTCAAAGTGTAATTGCTGCGCAAACTTCAAAGAATGCCAACCCATTCAATGACCAGTTGAACGATATCTCTGTTCGAACTCAACTCGTATCTCAGGAACTTTATGAATACATAGAAGGTCTGAGAACTACTCTTAAAGAAAAGAGTGGAACAATGATTGACGAAGAAACTGGCAAAGAGAAGTATGCTAAAGAAGATGACATTGATAATGGTACACTTCTTTTAGTAGAACAGAAGAAAGGAGATGAGTTAAAAGCAAACATCCAGAAAGCTCATGATGAGTATGTCGCAATCTTGGAAGAGATTGAAGTACTGATTGGAGATGACATGGCTGCAGATCTTTTAATTCAAACAATGCCTCTTCGCATCATTGAGCCACCAAAAACAAAAGGTGAGCAAAAGGATTGGAAAACATACAACTTTTACCATATTCCTGTAGTAGGGGTTGATGTACTACTTTCTAAGTTTCAGAATGATGCTATTACTACAGAAAGTCAGATTCTAGAGCTTCTTGCAAAGCAAATTGGTGCTGATAAGAAGTTTAAGATCGAAAAGCTTTCTGCAAAGGTCATTGCTCCTAAGAGCTACCTTCCATCAGGAAAAGAGTATACCGCTGATATCTTTATCTCAGCGTCATTCACTGCAGATGTTCCAAATGAAATTTTCTTGGGATCACTAGACATGGATAAGATTGAAACTGATTCTTTTGGTGATTTTCTGGAGTATGAATCAGAAGATATGGATGATATCCCACTTACTGGTGATTATGCTCAGTTAGAAGAAGTTTCTGGAGGAGTCGGTAAATATGTTGCTCAGGCGGCTGGAGTAGGAGAAAAAACCTATTCTGGAGTTATTAGAGTTAAGCAACCAACCGGCACGTATAAATTCTATCCGTTTGAAGCTTCTTATGAAGTTGCTCCACCTAGTGGATTTGCAATTTCTCCTACAAAGATGAACGTTCTTTATATTGGTGTTCCGAATCCACTTAAGATTTCTGTTAGTGGAGCAAAAACTGATGCTGATGTTTCTGCATCTATTTCGGGAGGATCAATGAGTCGTTCAGGAAGTGAATGGATTGCGAATGTTTCTACAATTGGTGAAGCAACAATTAGTGTTTCAGCTAAAATTGATGGAGATATGAAGTCAATTGGATCTATGGTTTTCCGTGTGAAAAGAATTCCTGATCCACTTCCAACACTTGGGGGAGTTTTAACAGGTGGTCCGGTTCAGCCTGGAACACTAAAAGCTCAATCAGGCTTGGTAGCTTTATTGAAAGACTTTGATTTTGATGCTAGATTTGATGTATTGGAATTTGAAATGATCTACTCTTCAAAGGGTGAGGTGTTTACTGCGAAAGCAACTGGACCACTTCTAACCCAAGGTATGAAAGACTTTATGAGTCGTCTTCAACCGAAGGATATCGTTCAATTCCAGAACATTAAAGTTCAAGGACCGGATAAGCAAGTTAGAAAGCTTCCTCCTTTGGCATTTAACATTATCTAAAAAACAGGGTATGAAACTGATTACTGGCTTACTTACAATGATGGTGGTGATGGTGACCTTCGTAGGGAACGCCCAAAATGTTCTTGATCCAGAAGATGATAACTTCTATAAGAAGGAAATCGTTGAGGAGAAAGAGATTATTCCCTATGACCACATTCGCGAAGCAGACGTTTACTGGTCAAAGAGAGTATGGCGAGTAATCGACGTTAGGGAGAAAATGAATCTTCCTTTCAAGTTTCCCAAAGAGCCTCTTATACAGATCATTCATGAATCAGCAAAGAGCGGTGAGTTGAAAGTTTATGACAACAACGTACTGTATGCAGATGAATTCAAGAAGGAGATGGATGTTCAAGCGGTTAGAGAGATTGGTTACAGTGTTGATACAATTAGAACTATCGACCCATTAACCCTTCAAGAAGTTGAAACTATCGTAATGAATGAGCTTTCTTACGATAAGATCATCAAGTATCGTTTGAAAGAAGATTGGTTCTTTGATGAGGAAACTTCAACCCTGGAGGTTAGAATTATTGGCGTTGCTCCTGTAATGGACTTCATTGACCAAAGCGGTCAGAGTCTTGGGGACATGGTAATGTATTGGATATATTACCCGCACCTACGTCCAATTTTATCAAAGTTTGAAGTATACAATCCATCTAACAGATCAGTAAGACTGAGCTGGGAGGATGTATTTGAAATGAGATTGTTTGACTCTTATATCATCAAAGAGGATAACGTTCACGATCGCCTTATCCAAGAGTACGCAACTGGTGTTGACGCATTGTTGGAGTCAGATCGAATTACTTCAGAAATTAGAAACTTCGAACACGACCTTTGGACATTCTAATCTGATTTACCGAAATATTCAATCAGAGCTTTTGCCCTTGATTGACCAATATCTAAAGCAAGATCCTCTAAAGGGACTTGCTTTAGTCTTTTTATAGACCCATGCTTCTTTAGAAGCGCCTCAGCGGTCTTCTTTCCAATTCCTGGTATATCTGTCAATTCGGACTTAGTAAAGGCTTTACTGCGCTTCTGACGATGAAAAGTGATTGCGAATCTGTGAGCTTCATCTCTTAGCTGTTGTATCAACTTGAGACTCTCACTCTTTTTGTTCAGATACAGTGGAATTTGATCTCCCGGAGTGAAGATCTCTTCCAATCTCTTAGCTATCCCAATAATCGGAATCTCTGATTCCAATCCCAGTTTTTCCAGACTCTTCCTGGCAGAGCTTAACTGTCCTTTCCCACCATCTATAATTATTAGGTTCGGTAAGGGCTTCTCTTCCTCCATTAAGCGACTATAGCGCCTATAAACGATTTCCTCCATCGAGGCAAAATCATTTGGCCCCTCAACAGTCTTGATATTATAATGTCGATATGCAGATTTTAGAGGCTTACCATTTTTGAAAACAACCATACTGGCAACTGGAAAACTTCCCTGAAAATTGCTGTTGTCAAAGCATTCAATCCATCTGGGAAGCTCCTTTAACTGCAAGTCTTCTTTAAGCGATTTTACAGCAAAGGGAACTTGTTTTTCTGCTAGTGCAGATTGCTTGGTAAGAAATTCATTATATGAGGCTAAGGCATTTTTCTCAGACAGATCAAGAAGCTTCTTCTTATCTCCAATTTTTGGGACGGTTATAGTAATCTCTTCAAATGGAACTTCAACTTCCATCGGAGTAATAATTTCCTCCGGACGATAATTAGATCTGACTGAGTACTCAGAAATAGCAGCAATCAATACATCTTCAATAGACTCTTCCAGAGATTGCTTTACATTGATGTTCCTCGTTTCAATAATTGTCCCATTTGATACCCTCATGTAGTTAAGGAAAAATCTGCTTGAGAATTCCAGGATCGAATAAACATCTACATTATTCAACTTTGAATTAACTATTACTGACTTACTTTGATAATCTTTTAACCTCTCTAGCTTCTTCTTTACCCTTTCAGCCTTCTCAAATTCAAGAGCCTCAATGCAAGAATCCATCTCCGATCTTAGATGCTCCTGGACTAAATGAGTCTTACCATTCAAGATGTTCTTTACCTGGTCAAGCCCTTTCAGATAATCTTCTTCTGACTGAAGACCCTCGCAAGGGCCCAGGCAATTTTCAATATGGTACTCCAGGCAAACTTTGAATTTTTTTGCCTCTATGTTCTCCTGAGTTAGGTTAAGCTTGCATGTTCGCAAGGGAAAAAGTTGCTGAGCAGTCCTAAGGATGTACCTAACACGTTTTACTGAAGTAAATGGACCTAAGTATTGCGAACCGTCATTTACCGCGTTTCTGGTTAAGAATACCCTTGGGAATGGTTCTTTTTTAATACAGATGAAAGGATAAGACTTATCATCTCGAAGTTGAATATTATACTTTGGCTGATGCTCTTTAATTAGACCATTCTCCAGGAGTAAGGCATCTTGTTCTGAGTTAACCACCGTAAACTCAATATGGTCAATCTGACGAACAAGCATTTTAAGCTTAGCCCCTTCAAACTTCTTATTTGCAAAGTATGAGGATACCCTATTCCTTAAGTTTTTGGCCTTACCAACGTAAAGTAAATTCCCTTCCTTATCAAAGTATTTGTATATACCTGGATTGGTTGGAATAGTGGGCCTTAATGCCTTGTAAGCCTCTGCATCCATATGTAAAAGGTATGAAATTACCTGTCTTCAAACTCATCTCCATATCCCGATGAGCTTGAAGTACCAGTACTTTTCGAAGAATAACAATCCAGATCAATTGTGAGTTCTGTCTCTGGCTTTTCAAACTTAGCGGTGAAGTCAACAGCTAAAGTGGAATCAGACATTACACTTTGGAAGAAGTTTCCCCAAATAGGTAGTGCAAGGCTAGCCCCCTGACCATATCGAATCGTTCTAAAACGCACAAACCTATCCTCACAGCCAACCCAGGCTCCTGCTATCAAATCGGGCGTAAGCCCAATAAACCAACCATCTGATTGATTTTGTGTAGTACCCGTCTTCCCAATGATCTCATTGCTCATATCGTACATGTACCTAAGTTTTCGACCGGTTCCCTGAGAAATTACATTTCTCATCAGGTCCACCATCACGTATGCGGTTTGTTCATCCAATACTTCATTTCTGTATGGTGTGAATTCCTGAATTAGGTTCCCATTTTTATCTTCTATTCGGGATATGAAAATAGGCTGGGTAAAGATTCCCTTATTGGCAAAAGTTGTATAGGCTCCAACCATCTCATATAATGAAATATCAGGTGTTCCCAGACAAATCGCAGGAACAGGATCAATATTGGTTTTCTCAGAAATTCCCATATCACGAACCAGTTCGATTACCGCTTCAGGAGTCATTTCATGCATTAAATGAGCTGTAATAGTATTGACGGAATTGGCCAGTCCCATCTCTAATGAGAGCATGCCCCCATATCTGCCATCAGCGTTTTTTGGAGTCCAGTCCTTTAGAATATTCCACCTCGGATCTGAGCTTTCAAACGTCACCAACTCGTTTGGAATCTCGTGGCAGGGCGAGTAACCTTTCTCCTTAATCGCTACCGTATAAACAAAGGGCTTGAAAGTTGAGCCAACCTGTCGCTTCGTATTAATATTCACGTGATCAAACTGGTAATATTTATAGTTTATACCACCAACCCAGGCTTTGATAAAACCTGTGTGAGGATCCATTACCATAAAACCAGCCTGAAGGAACATTCTGGCAAATTTTAATGAGTCGGTTACACTCATTACTGTATCCAATTCCCCATACCAGGTAAAGACTTTCATTGGAATCGGTTGGTTCAGAATTGTATCTATTTCTTCTCTATTCAGTCCTTCTTCCAACAATTGGTTGTACCTGGGAAGGTTTACATAAGCTCTTTCAAACTCAGTATTGAAGTCTTTCCAGGGATCTCGGCCATCCCAATGGTCCCAGAAGATATCCTGCATTCCAGTTAAATGATTTTTTACTGCGTCCTCAGCATACTCCTGCATTCTGCTATCCAAAGTGGTATAGATCTTTAGTCCATCCCTATAGATATCCCATTTGGTACCATCAGGTTTAGGGTTTTTATCAGTCCATTTCTTTAATTCCAATCTCAATACTTCTCTGAAATAAGGAGCGAGTCCCTCACTGTGTGAGGCAGCCTTGAACTCCAGTTGGATATCCTTGGGAGACATTGTATCTAACTGGGTTGAAGAGATAAATCCAGCTTCTTCCATTTTCATGAGGACCACATTTCGACGGTCCTTCGAAGCTTCTGGATTGATCCTTGGATTGAATTTATAAGGAGCTTTCAGCATCCCTACCAGGACCGCAGATTCTTCTGCCAAAAGCTCAATGGGTTCTTTATTGAAATAGGTACTCGATGCGGAATGGATTCCAAAGGCATTATCGCTAAACTCAACAGTGTTGAGGTACATGGCAATGATCTCCTCCTTTGTATAGGAGCGTTCAAGCTTCACAGCAATCACCCATTCTTTGAATTTTCTGATGACTAACTCAAATGTATTTAGGTCCTCCCTTGGAAACAGGTTCTTCGCAAGCTGCTGTGTTACAGTACTACCTCCGCCAGCATATTCACCTGTTATAAGTCCTCTCAAAACCCTACCAATTGCGATGAAATCAATTCCAGAGTGCTCATAGAATCGCTCATCTTCCGTAGCAATCAATGCTTCTACAAGGTTTTGAGGAAGTTCATCGTAAGTTATGTTAGACCTGTTCTCGCTGTAGTAGACTCCTAAAATGAACCCATCATCAGAAATGACCTGGGTAGCAAGAGCACTTTGAGGATTCTCAAGCTGTTCAAAAGTTGGCAGCTTTCCGAAAGCTCCTAGTGAGATAAGCGAAAAGAGAGTAAATACGGTTATGATCCCTGAAAGGAAAACAATCCAAAACGCTATCAATAGTTTCCTTAGACGGGGAAATTTTCGCATCATTCAAAAGTACAAAAGGAAGGAAATTCTGCTATTCTCCCAGATAGTTAACCTTGAAGAATTTTGAATAGCCATACACATCCTTATTTGCAAGGAGCATGGTGTAATTCAGAGAGCTGATAACTACTGCTCGATATTGGTTAGGTTGAAATTCAGACAGGGGTCCATCATTTGCAGTAATTGCCTGCCAAAAGTCCATTGCTTTTCCATCTGAATTAAATGATTTCACATTAACCACCTTAGTGCTAAGGTTGAGATAAGTAGAACTTACCTCTAAACCAGGGAAAGCAGTGCTATCAGATAGGAATGACTCAACAGCAGATTTCACCTTACTGGAAGATAAACTTCGATCTACAATGAGTATCGAAAATTGATGAGGTGAGTTTGGCGATACTCCATATGGTAAGCCTTCAAGATTAACAGTGTCTTCCGGCAAGACAACAACGGGTTCTACCGGTTCTGGCTCAACAGCTTCAGGCTCTTCTTCTATTTCTGGACTTTCTTCAACTACTGGTTCTACTTCTGCCTCTTCTTCTTCAGCCTCAGTTTCTTCAACCTCTGGTTCTACAATCTCGGCCTCTTCTTCTTCAAGAGCTTCAGCTTCAGCCTCCTCAAGTGCTTCTTCAAAAGATCCCTCTTCAGAAGGGGCCTCAATCTCTTCTTCAGTCACTTCGGGTTGTGGTTTGGGCTCTGGTGGTCCTGAATAGCCACCTACATTTTCAACATTTGGATCAATTACTGCTAAAAGTTCCTGCGCCTTAGATGAGACATCATCTTCAGGGTAATCACTGATGATTTTTCTAAGCGCAGTTTGGTAATCCTTAAACATCCTCATTCCGCCTAAAGACATAGCAGCTAAAAGCTCAAACTTTGGTTCAAGGTCATTGCTTGCAAATAGCTTTCCAGCTTCTTCTGCTCTTCCAATTACCTGATTATACTTTCCTTTCTGATAATATTCAAAGGTCTTTTCATAGTAAGCGTTCAGCTTATCTTTCTCCTCCTGAGATTCTTCAATAAAGTTAGGGTCCATGATAGCCTGAGCATATTTGCTCTCAGGATATTCATTTATCAGTTTCGACTTATACTCATTCGATTTTGATCGATTCCCCTCTTTTGCATAAAGCAGATACAGTGAGTAGTAACTCTCTAATCTATACTCATTTAAAGGATACCTTTTATTCAGCAATTCAAAAGTCTCAATCGCTTTTGGATTGTTCTCTAATTCGTTCCTGTAAACAACAGCCATATCATAATATGCAGTTATGATTGCATTGTTTGCGGTTGATTTTGCCTCTGGTGTAAGAGGGATGTTTTCCAGGATCTTCTGTCTTTCAGCATCGTAATCAGTTAGGTCTACTAATTGATCTAATCCGGTAGTATCCTCAGTATTATCGTCAAATGAGATCACATTGGTTTTATCCTTCCTTCTCCAATCATCTTCTAATTTACGATCGCCCCAAACTCTCCGGAATTGGTTATATCCCTGAGAGATACTTTGTTGATTATTCCAATAGAACTTTCCAGTTCCGGCAAAAGAAACTGATGTATTGGTCTGCGGTTGGGTCCCACCGCCTTCTATCTTTTGAGGATTAATGGTGGCGTCTATTGCTTCTTCATTTGCCTCTTCTATTCTGGCGATTTCTTCATCCAGATATCTCTTCAATTGCCTATCGTCAAATGCGGCAATTGTCAATAGTGAATCTTGAAGATTAACTATGTCCATGTTTGACACCAGACGATTCAAAGCAATCTTTCTCTGCTCGATCTCATATAGATCGGGATGAAGCTTATCTATTACTACTATAGTTGTATCGTAGTAGTTTGAGACTAATCTGAACTCTTCTTGATCGTAATACAATTCAGCTAAGGCCAAATAGGCGTCTGATTTAAGATCCGTTTCTCCAAAAGGATACTTCAAAGATTCAAGAAGATATTGTTCGGCTTCGCCCTCGTCAGAATCAGACAGTTCAAGGATGCCAAGCGCATAATAAACCAATCCCATCTTATCCTGATTCTTGGTATCCTTGGTCATAGTGAGCAAGGTCTTCTTGATCTTAGAGGGTTTTTGGCTACTTCTATACGCAGTAATGGCAATTTGCAATTGAGCATAGAATTGAAGATCAAAGCTCGGATTGTTTGATAGAACGGCATTGAAGTGATTGAAGGCATCCTCATAGTCTTCTTCAAGCAAGGCAATCTGTCCCAAGATGTAATAGTACCTGGCCTTTTCCTTCTTCTTCTTAGTTAACTCTATTAGCTCATTCAAAGGTTTTACAGCAAGACTGTAGTTTTCTTGCTCCATTTGATAGAACACCTGCACCTTAACCAGGTCTTTCTGAAAATTTGTGGGGAACAATTTGTCAGCTTCTGTAAAAGCTATGATGTTATCAGCTTCCTCAAAATTTCCTTTCATGATCTCACTCTTAGCGAGCCAGATCAATGCTTCATTTCTAGATGGGATATGCTTGAATGCACCGTAGCTAAGTTCTTTGTTAACCTCATCCTTTTTCTTCTCTTGTTGCCTTTGATACTTCTTAGGCTTATATTTCTTGTACTTTTTCTTGCTATACCTTTCATCCATGAGCTCAGACTTAAAGCCTGATTCAAACTCAGAGACTATGTATCTAAAGGTCTCACTAGAGGCCTCATAATCTCCTTGTAGATACTCACTCTGCCCAATTAAGAGGTAAGCATTATCAGCCCATCGACTTAATTCAGCTTTAAGAGTGTCTTTTCTTGCAATAGCAAGAGAAGCCTTATCCATCACTTTTTTGAAATCTCCACCGTAAAGTGCAGCATCCTCTGGTGTACCATAGTCATACACAGAGAGCATACTGAAGTAATCTTCCTTTACGCCTTTCTTTAATGACTTTAAAGTCTGAGTGTAAACCGCATTGGCATTATAATAGCGGTTATAATGAGAGGTGATATTCTGCGTGGTCTGAACAAATCCCGACTGATTCGTAGTCGAACATGAACCTAATACCATCCCAAGGGTAAAAAGCGAAATAATAAATACCTTTAAGTCTTTCAAGACGCGGACATTTGTGCGTTGTAGCCGAATGGCTTAAACCGCAAATTTATTGCAAAAATACTCCAAAAAAAGCCTTCTAAAAGAAGCATGGCTGCTCCAGGACAGAACAAACAAACTTTACTCGATAAGCTTAAGAATAAGTATCGCCTCGTCGTGCTCAATGATGAGACTTTTGAGGAGAAGGCATCTTTTAAGCTTACCCGCTTCAATTTGTATTCTCTGGTGGCTGCTACTTTGATTTTCAACTTTGCTATTGTTCTTCTTTTAGTGGCTTTTACTCCTCTCAAACGCTACATAATCCCCGGTTACGGAGATGATGAATTCAAGCAACAAACGCAAGAACATGCAGCAATGGTGCGAGAGCTTGAGCAGAAGGTTGCAATTTATGACGAGTGGGTAAATAACATTCTCGCCAAGCTTAACAATCAGATTGACACCACTGCAAACTATGATGTTAATCCGAATAATAATTCATACGATTCAATAGACTTAAATTTCGTGCCTGAGGTTGACTTGGCACTTAGGCAGGAGATAGAGAATCAAATGAGTTTCATGATAGAAGAAGGCTATGTCCCAGGTACATATATCGAAAAGGCAGAAGTTCCTTTAGAGCAAATTGACCTAATGGCACCTCTTAGAGGAATTAGTATTTATGTCACCTCTGAATTTGAGCCTGAAAAGGAACATTTTGGCCTGGATATCGTAGCACCAAAAGATAGCCCAATAAAGGCTATGAGAGATGGAATGGTTATTTACAGCGGATATTCCAATGAAACTGGATACGTGATAGCAGTGCAGCATGACCACGATTTGGTCTCACTATATAAGCACAACTCATCCCTCTTGAAAAAAGTTGGTAATTTCGTTAAGGCAGGAGATGCTATCGCTGTGATTGGAAATAGCGGAGGAACACAGAACGGACCTCACCTTCACTTCGAAATTTGGCATGACGGTCAACCGGTTGATCCACAGAATTATATTAATTTCTAAAGCCCCAAAGAGCATGTTTGGAAACGTGAAAGAGAACGAATCAAATAGAAACTATAGCAGCGGCCGTAACTCGAATAACCTATTCGGAGTAGGAACTGTAATAGAAGGAGAGATCAAAACCGAAGGAGAGGCAAGGATCGACGGGAAAATAATTGGAACCATCACCTCCAAATCCAAGATTGTAATTGGGAAAACCGGAGTGGTTGAAGGAGATATTATCTGCAGCGATGCTCATGTTGAAGGCAGAGTTGTAGGGAAAATGGAAGTTTCAGAACTTCTTTACCTAAGTAAAACAGCCGATATCGAAGGCGATATTGTTATTGGCAAACTGGTAGTTGAAGAAGGTGCTAAATTCAATGGTACAAGCCAAATGGGAAAAGCACTTAAGAGCACCAGTAATGGAGAAGCCAGAAGCAAAAAAGAATTCCAACAAAAAGCCCAAAAAGAGGCCGTATAACGACTTCGTAAAATACTCAGGCCTCGGATTCCAGATGGCTGGAGTCATGGTGGCAGGTTACTTTGTATCTGTTTGGGTTAGCGGCAAAGTCTCAGAAGACTCAGCAAGTATCGTTCAGGCTCTGGTTATACTGTTTTTTGTTATCGCAGCCATTTATCTCGGACTCAAAGATTTTATAATCCCCCCAAAGAAATAATGTGAAACTGTTTATCAAGAAGATCGCACTAATGACCTTCTTCCTCTTAGCTGTCGTAATTGGGCTAAACAGGTTCACTCCATTAAAGGATCACTTGCCTTTCTACCTCTTGAGTATTGGAATTATGCTTTTAACAGCGGTTATAGTCTTTTGGATCATGATCCCGGGATTGCAAAGCAAATCCAACCAGGTATTCTTAATGAGAACTTTCGCCGGATTCAGCCTGAAGATATTTGTAGGGATGACTGTACTGCTCAGTTATTTCCTGAGTCAGAAACCTGCAGATCCTTACTACGTGATCATTTTCTTCCTGATATACCTCAGCTATTCCGGTGTTATCGCTTTCGACCTTAGACGGGCGGGAATAGAGATAAAGAAAAAAAGGGCCCTTAGTTAAGGCCCAGTTCTTCGATTGCTTCTTTATAGTCGAAATGACCAAGCAATCCTGTGTCGTACATTCCAGCGTTAAAATCTTCACTCTTCTCAAGTAAAGCAAGGTGGAATGGAATGGTAGTTTTTACTCCTTCGATATGGAATTCTCTTAGGGCACGCTTCATCTTGGCAATTGCCTCTTCTCTGTTATGAGCTCTGCAGATCACCTTGGCGATCATAGAATCATAATAAGGAGGAATAGCATAACCAGCGTAAACATGCGTGTCAACTCTTACACCCATACCTTTTGGAGTGTGAAGTGATTTGATCACTCCCGGAGATGGCGCAAAGTTGTTCATTGGATCTTCAGCATTGATTCTGCATTCGATCGCGTGTACATTTTGAGGCGTATAGTGATTACCTGAAACAGATACACCAGCAGCCACTTTAATTTGCTCTTTAATCAGATCGTAGTCCATTACCTCTTCGGTAACAGGGTGTTCAACCTGAATCCTTGTATTCATTTCCATGAAGTAGAAATCGCGATTCTTGTCAACAAGAAACTCGATCGTTCCTACTCCTTCGTAATTGATCGATTTAGCAGCTTTTACCGCAGCAGCTCCCATCTTCTTGCGAAGCTTATCATCTACAAATGGAGAAGGGCTTTCCTCTACCAATTTCTGATGTCTTCTCTGAACTGAGCAGTCGCGCTCTGAAAGGTGACTCACAGTACCAAATTGATCACCGATAACCTGGATCTCAATGTGACGTGGCTCCTCTACAAACTTCTCAAGGTAAAGGGCTCCGTTACCAAATGCACTAGCCGATTCGTATTCAGCGTCGGTGTATGCTTTTTCAAACTCATCATCATTCCAAACGATACGCATACCCTTACCACCACCACCGGCAGTAGCTTTTAGAATAACAGGGTAACCCATCTTTTTGGCTAGTCTAAGTCCTTCCTTTACATCTTTCAAAAGACCATCTGAACCAGGTACTACAGGTACACCAGCTTTGATCATGGTTTCCTTTGCAGTAACCTTATCACCCATTTGGCGAATCATCTGGGCCGTTGGCCCGATGAACTTAATTCCATAGTCATTACAGATCTCGGCAAAGGAAGCATTCTCAGCAAGGAATCCATATCCCGGATGGATCGCATCCGAATTGGTAACCTCTGCTGCAGCCATGATATTTGGGATATTCAGGTAAGACTCAGTTCCTTTTGGAGGGCCGATACATACTGCCTCATCTGCAAAACGCACATGAAGACTATCCTTATCTGCAGTTGAGTATACTGCTACAGTGCTAATGCCCATTTCCCTACAAGTGCGAATAATGCGCAGGGCAATCTCACCTCGATTGGCAATCAAGACTTTTTTAAACATCTCTTAGGCTTTATGCCTGCTTATGCAGGTTTGTAAAGGAATAGCGGTTGATCGTATTCAACCGGTTGAGAGTCCTCAACAAGGAATTTTGTAATCGTTCCCTCTCCTTCGAATTCAATCTCGTTGAAGAGTTTCATCGCCTCGATGATACAAACAACATCTCCAGTTTTAATGCTATCACCAACGGAGGCAAAAACATCTGCTTCCGGTGAAGACTTGCGGTAGAATGTTCCGATCATAGGTGACTTGAATTCTACCTGTCCATCGGTATCATCGGCGTCGCCACCAGCTGCACTGTCAGCAGCAGGC
>CAXDOZ010000016.1:0-32655 GCA_963991145.1 uncultured Chitinophagales bacterium
CGCCCGCCGGCCCCGGCTCAGGGGAAAAGGCTGAAAAAGAAATGGTGAGGGCACTACTCGAGTGTGGCACTGAGCTGATTGAGCCCGACTACTACGCTGCAATCTATATCCTGGAGGAAGCCGAAGACTTTGAGTGGACCAATCCACGATACGCTAAGATCATCGACTATTATAGGATTGAAATCCAGGGAGGAAAGCTTCCTTTGCCGGGCACTATCCTTAGCCATGAAGATCAGGAGATCATGGAAACAGCGATCAACCTGACCATGTCTCCATATCAGGTTAGTCAGAAGTGGTTTGACCGACATAGCATTTCAACTCCAAAGAGAGAAGACAATTTCAAAAAAGACCTTGAAGAAGTGACCGCCCATTTTAAGGTGGTAAAGGTGAAAGCTCTAATTGATCGGGAGCGGGAAATTTTAAAGAAAGGTGGCCTTTCGGCCGATGAAGAAGCTGCCTCGCTTCAAAAGATCCAGAAGTGGACTAAGTTCAGAAACGAGCTTAGTCTAGATCGTGGTAGAAATACTATTCATTAAGGATAGCCCAGGTCAGATAGCCCCAATCATGTGCTTCATAATGTATATCAACCGAGTCCATTTCAGGGTACTCAGTCACTTTACCATGTAGCATCCCGGCGGCATCAGGCTCGAATGGATCGATAAGGATCCGCTCTCTAAATGCCAGTCCTTTCTCACCGTGCATCTTGTAGAGCGTTTCTTTGGCCGACCAATAGATGAGTAAAGATTGAAGTTTAGTCTCTTCTTCAAGAGCCTCAAGCTCATGAGGAAAGAGGAACTTCTGAGCGATTTTAAGTACTGTTGGGGCAAACGGCTCAACATCTACTCCTACCCTTTTTAATGGATGGTAAATCGCAGCTGCATAGTCCTTGCAATGAGACAGACTCATAAAGCCCGGCACGTTCACCAATCTTGGTTTCCCAAATGGATCTTTCTCCAATTGAATTGGCTCAGGTATGTCGATTAGAAATCGAACCAGATAACGGCTGGCAAGCCATTCCCGTCGCTTTGAGGGGTGAGAGATTGCCGAGAGTTGCTCCTTATCGTAATCGTTGAAGCGGATCTTCTCAGCAAAGAAATCTTCTTCTTCATCATAACGCCAAACTGCTAAGCCGGCACCGTCTTGAAATTTGTGATGTAGAGTTAAGGGCAAAACGAAAGATTACCCTTCGAAGTTAATGGATATCGTAAAGGCCCGGGAAAAGAGTTGATCTATAACACGTGAATAAATTGTCCCGCTTGGCTCATGAATGTTCATTAGACCGTGACTGAACTTGAACTCAGGTGAGAGTACGAAGTATGGGAAAAAGATCTGGAAGCCAAATCCATACTCAAGCGCAAAATCGTGCTTCTTAAGCTTTACAATATCATCTGCCTGTCGTGCCGTTTGGTTGGCTGCAAGATCAAAGTCGTACTTCACTCCAAGAAGAACAAAGATCCGAACGTCTCGGATCGGTTGAGACTTGAACCTGATCATTAAAGGAAAATCAAGGTAGATAGAGCTGATTGTTTGCTCGATCTCTCTATTTCTGTTGTCCTCATAGGTAAGGATCTTATCGGAGAAAGACAGAGCCGGAATAAATCGCAGATCGAAGTACTTATTGAACTGGTAATTAGCGATGATCCCAAGATTAAATCCCGGAGCGAGCTTTGAATCAAAGGTTAAAATGGTATCTGAATACGGTCCTTTTACTGCAGGCTTGATCTTAAAATCAGCCATGTTTACGGCCATATTGATACCGAAATAGATCGTTTTTTGACCTTTTTCAAGGTAGTTAAGCTGTGCAGAGCTTTGAGAATAGCAGAAGCCCAGGAAAAGTATGAGAACTACTTTTCGCAGGTGTACATGGCGCAAATTCCAAAAGTTAGTGGCGTCCATTCTGCTTTTTTATAACCTACCTTTTCTAAAATCCCAGTGAATTTCTTTCCGCTAGGAAAGGCTTCAACTGACTCGGGCAGGTAGGTATATGCCCGGTGATCTTTACTAAATACCCTTCCAATTAGCGGGCAAACATAATGAAAATAGACCTTGAAGATCTGTTTGAATGGGAAGCTACGAGGTTTTGATATCTCAAGAACGACAAGCTTTCCACCGGGTTTCAAGACCCTTAGCATCTCACTCAGACCTTTTTCAAGATTCTCAAAATTACGAACCCCGAAACCAACGGTCATTGCATCGAAGGTATTGTCCTCAAACTGTAAGTCTTCGGAATCTCCCTTTACAAATTCAACGATTGAATCAACTCCTTTCTTCTTTGCTTTGATTCTTCCATACTGGAGCATATCCTCAGAAAGATCCAGGCCAACAACTCTATCCGGATTCAACTTCAGGGCTTCCATGGCGAAATCGCCTGTTCCCGTTGCCATATCCATGATCACTTTTGGATTGGATTTTCCGATAAAACGAATTGCCTTTTTCCTCCAAAGGTTATCGATGCCTAATGATAAGAGGTGATTTAGGAAATCATAGTTGTGCGCGATGTTGTCGAACATCTCTTCGACCTGCTCCTTCTTCGTCCTGTCCTCTGCCTGATATGGTGTTACTGATTTCGACAATGTAATTTTTTTGCAAAGGTAACATGAATATCCTCCGAAAGTTGAGGAAGTTCCACTATTGAAACAGCTATCTTGGCCCAATGGTGATCAAGTCCAGCAGCTTCGTGTCCAGTTATGCCAAGGTAGATGACTGTCCTAAAAGTGATCTTCCTGAATATGCCTTTATCGGAAGGTCAAACGTGGGCAAATCTTCATTGATCAATGCACTTACCAATAGAAGAAAGCTGGCTAAGGTTTCCGGCACTCCCGGTAAAACACAACTTATCAATTTCTTTCTGATCAATGAATCCTGGCATCTAGTGGATCTTCCGGGTTACGGCTATGCACAGGTTTCAAAGAAAGACAGGCAGGTCTTCTCTAAAATGATCAAAAACTACCTGGTCAAAAGAGAAGAATTGGTTTGCGTTTTTCAATTGGTAGATGCTACAATTCCACCTCAGAAGAATGACCTTGAGCATATGGCCTGGTTGGGGGAGAATGGGGTGCCTTTTGTAATTGTTCTTACGAAAAGTGATAGAAAGACACAGAGGGAAGTAATGAAAAACAAGAAAGCATTGGAGATGGAGCTGCTCAAGAATTGGGAGGAACTACCACCGATCTTTATTACCTCTTCTGAAAAAGGTACCGGTGTTAAGCAGATCCTTCAATACATCGACCAACTCAACGAAACGCTTGACTGAGCTTAAACTACTTTGTTTGCGCAGTTACTCGCAGCAATTGCATCGGGTTTAGCCTTGAATGCAAATCCCATACTTAGGATATAACCCATTGCTTCATTTAATGCCTTATTTGACTTGAATTGCGGATTTGTATTGATATCTGCGTGAACTTCCAGATCAACATCGTACTTGTTCAGCAGCTCACAAAGCTCATAAGCAATGCTTATAGACATTGCCACTTCATTTAGCATGCGCTCTTTGATAGTGATTCGCTCATGCTTGCTCTCATTTGAGATCAACATGAATCCACCATGCCCCTCTCTCAGAAAAACGATAACAGTTCCATACTCGATCAATCCGCCATATACCTGAGAATCTGTTCCAATGCAGACCTTAAGTTTGTAGCCATTGGCTTGCTCGCGTCGAATGATCTCCTCAACTTTACTCTTGATGGGCTCGTGTACCGGAGTCCCTTTAAGTGTTCGCCACTTCATATTGTTTTCCATATCAACGTCAATCTATTTCTGTTTCAAGGCCGTATCAAAAATATTTATCCACCATATCTTGAAGAAGACCCTATGTTTAAGAAAACAATTTCCAATTGTGAAGAATGTCAATTTTAGATTCCTTTTTTCGTAAAAACCCGTATATTTGCACACTCAATTGGAATAAGCAGGAATCATGAAAAAAGGTATTCATCCAGATAATTACAGATTAGTTGTGTTCAAGGACTTCTCTTGTGACGAGGCTTTTATTACAAAGTCGACTGTACCTACTAAGGATACTATCGTTTGGGAAGATGGAAAAGAATATCCACTGGTAAAGCTTGAGATCTCTAACATGTCTCACCCATTCTTTACTGGTAAGATGAAGTTTGTAGATACCGCAGGTCGTATCGAGAAGTTCAAACGCAAGTATCAAAGAGGAGGAAAATAGTTTTCCCCTTTCAAAGTATATTCAAAAGCTCCGTTCCACGGGGCTTTTTTTATTTTTGAGCACCTGTGATGGAGCTACCCCTAATCTTATTCGACACCCCTCAGTTACATAGGCAGTTACAGCCTTTAACACTGACGAGATCAATTGCTGAATTGCGAATTGGAATTCGCACTATTCGTGAGCAATGGGAAGACTATATGGGAAGCAAAGCCCATCTACTTTCCGACCCATATCTGCAATTAGAGACTTTCTCACAAGGCGGAGTAAATCTATATGTGAGGTCAAATGTGATTCCTTCAGAAAAGCTCGTATCCGAGTTAAAGAATTTGAAAGAAGGTGACTGCCTACGGCAGGATGGGCAGGTGATTGCTTTCATTACTGAAGAGCCATTCACTTTTGAGGATATTGCCACTGCAAAGGGCAATTATATCGAGTCAAAAACTGATTCAATCATCATAAACAGACCCTGGGACCTATTTAGATATAATGGACAGGTGCTTGAAAGAGAATTCGATCGCTTAGCGAATGGGCAGGAATCTGCTGAAATTCACGATTCTGTCCTGTTTCTTGGAGATAAGTCTAAACTCTTCATTCACCCTGAAGCAAAAGTTCAGGCCGCCATACTTAATACCGAAACAGGTCCAATCTACATTGGAAAGGATTGTGAAGTAATGGAAGGGAGTTTCATTAGAGGCCCCTTTGCTATGATCGATCATGCTGTGGTTAAGATGGGAGCAAAGATCTACGGTCCAACCACACTCGGCAATTATTGTAAAGTGGGCGGTGAGCTAAACAATGTGATCCTTCAATCTTATTCGAATAAGGGGCATGATGGATTTCTAGGCAATAGTGTTATTGGAAGCTGGTGTAATCTGGGAGCCGACACTAATTGCTCCAATCTTAAAAACAACTATGGTGAAGTTCGCTCATGGTCGTATCAGGAAGAGGAATTCGTTTCTACCGGATTACAATTCTGCGGATTGATCATGGGAGATCACTCCAAGAGCAGTATCAATGCACAGTTCAATACAGGAACTATTTGTGGGGTATCCTCAAATATCTTTGACAGTGGATTCCCATCAAAACACATCCCTTCATTCAGCTGGGGAGGCGGAAAGAATCGATTTGATTACAACAAGTCTCTTGAAGTAGCTGAACGCATGATGGAGAGAAGAGGAAAAAGCCTTAGTGATCGCGATCGTGCGATCATGGCACATATCTATAAAGAATCAGAAAAGTACTATTAATGAGAAAACAGATCGTTGCGGGTAATTGGAAAATGAATAAGAACTACTCGCAGGGTTTAGAACTAGTGAATGAGGTTTTAACTGCACTACCTGAACCAGATGCAAATAAAGAATTGATCTTCGCTCCTCCTTTTATCCATTTACATGGAGTAAGCGAGCAGATCCTTGGTCAGGCAGGTGTGAGATTGTCATCTCAGAACTGTCATTATGAGGCATCCGGAGCTTTCACTGGTGAAATCTCCACTGATATGCTCCTCTCTTGTGGAGTACAGGATGTTATCATCGGACACAGCGAAAGAAGAGAATATTTTAATGAGAGCGATGAATTGCTTTTAAAGAAAGTAGATGCTGCTCTATCAGCTGGGCTTCGCCCGATATTCTGTTGTGGAGAGTCTCTGGACATTAGAAAATCCGGAGAACACATTTCATTTGTGACCAGGCAGATCGAAAACAGTCTATTCCATTTGAGCGAAGAGCAGATCTCGGGTATTGTGATTGCTTACGAGCCGATCTGGGCAATTGGAACAGGTGAAACGGCATCGGCCGATCAGGCCCAGGAAATGCACGCTGCAATTAGAGCTTTCATTAGCAAGCGCTATAATGATACTATTGCTGACGGTATCTCAATTCTATATGGAGGTAGTGTCAAGCCGAATAATGCTGAAGAGATCTTCTCCAAAGAAGATGTAGATGGTGGATTGATCGGAGGAGCTTCACTAAAAGCTCAGGACTTTCTTTCAATCTATTCCAGCCTTAGCTAATGGCCTGGGTCAAATACTTCATCTCTGAATCTGATCCCGATCGCAGGGAGATTATTCTGGCTATTGCCAGTCAAATGCCTTTTGAGGCATTTGAGCATCTTCCCGAAGGGCTTAATGCCTATATAAGACAGGAGAATGACTCCCCAACCGAGCTCACTGCACTTCTTGAAGAGTTTGGATTGGATAGCAATTACAGCTTTGAGCTAATTGAAGAAGAGAACTGGAATGCCCAATGGGAGTCAAATTTCCAGCCGGTTACAATAGCTAATACTCTTGGGATCAGAGCAGATTTCCACCCTCCAATGAAGACCGAATTGGAAGTGATCATCACTCCTAAAATGAGCTTTGGGACAGGGCATCACCCCACTACTTCTCTTGTGGCAGAATTCCTTTTAGAGAATCCTCCAAAAGGTGAGAATGTGCTTGACGTGGGAAGCGGAACGGGAATTCTATCAATCCTCGCATCTAATTTGGGAGCTAGCGAAGTGATAGGAATTGATAATGATCCGTGGTGTGATGAAAATTTCAGAGAGAACATCGAACTCAATTCTGTGGTCAACGTATCCTCTGTTTTGGGAACTATCTCCGATATCGATTCAAGGCAGTTTGGCACAGTAATAGCCAATATCAATAGAAATGTACTGTTGGATATTATGCCTCAACTCTCAAAATGCTGCTCGTCTGGAGCACAGCTTTTTCTCAGTGGATTTTACGAAAGAGACAAAGATTCTCTTGTAGAAAGAGCTAATGAATTCGGACTCAATTTAAACTCAGTTAAAGAAAGATCAGGTTGGTTATCCCTGAGATTCAAAAAAGAACATTAATGAAGCGATTTATCATTTTTCTATTCGCCGCCTTATTCTCAATTCAACTCTCTGCTCAGGAGAAGACTTTCTCTTCTGATAAAGAGTCCTTCGTAAAAGAGCTGGACAAGTTCATGAAGGAGAATAAGAGAGAGAGTTCAAAGCTTGCAAGTATGCGATTTGCAGAGCTTGTAAACAATGGTAAGATCTCCAATGAAATGATTCCATCTGTAATTAATCAGATGAATCTTATGGCCGATAGAAAGCAGAAAGCCTATCCTGATTTTGAGGCTTATATGTTGGTCCTTGAGAAGTATTCTCAGAAGCCAAAATCAGCTGATTTCTTTGTTAAGTGGGCAAACGCGCTTTTCCAAATAACTGAAGCACAAAAGTCTGGGCAACACAAGGATTTCAGAAAGTTCGTAGAGTTCTCTACGGGGCTTTTTGAGGAGAGAGCAATTTATCGATCTAACTCAAAGACCTGGCAAGCCCTTAGTGATGATTTTGAATTCAGATTTGAGAATGGCGTGGTCAGTATGTCTTACCCGCCAACCAACCTACTTGCATATACGAATGGTGATAGTATTAGGATCAATTCTACTACCGGTGTTTACTACCCAATGGAAGATCGCTGGGAAGGACAGGGAGGAAGAGTAAACTGGGCTCGTGCAGGATTGGATTCTACTCAGATCTACGCCCAGTTAAGAAGCTACAAACTAGATGCTTCCGGGCAGGAACTCAAGGCTGATTCGGTTTCCTTTTACCTAAAGCGATTCATGGAAACACCAATGTTAGGATCCTACGAAAACAAGCTGGTTCCAAACAATAAGATGTCTACCACTGCCTACCCAAAGTTTGAGAGTTATGATAAAGATCTCGAGATCGATAAGATTGGAGAGAACATCTCTTTCGTGGGAGGGATCAAGGTTGATGGAGCAAAGATCTACGGTGTAGGAGATGAAAACAGAGATGCCAGCATGATATTCTACATGCCTGACGGGAAAACAAAAGCTTTGCGGGCCAGCATGAAAGAGGTATCAATGCTAAAGCCTATTGATATCAAAATGAACGAAGCTGAGGTAGTTGTCTATCTCGGAGAAGATTCCATCTACCACCCTGGTATTGCTCTAACCTTCAATATCCCAAACAGAGAGCTAAAGTTACTTCGTGGAGAAAGAGGAACTAAGAAGGTAAAGTTCTATTCCAGCTATCATAAGTCAGAAATTGAAGCCGATCAATTATCCTGGGATCTGGATAAAGAATTAATGGAGTTCAAGATGATCTCCGGTGCCGGTGAAAAGCCAATGACCGTTGAATCGATCAACTACTTCTCTCAGAATAAATACCGCCAAATCCAGGGGAATACCACCTATCAGCCTCTTGCTGTATTGAGAAAAATGGTACTTGATTATGGCACCAATGAGCTTCTGGATGAGAATGTAGCAAAAGCATTTAATCCAAACCTTTCAGTTTCTCAGGCTTCGCCGATTTTCAACCAGTTGGTTGAAGAAGGTTTCATTAGATATGATAGGGAAAGAAGTACAGTTGAAGTGCTTCCAAAAGCCACTCATTACGTGGATTCTTACATCAAAGTTCTGGATAAAGGAAAGGGATCTGACTACGATATCATTAAGTTCAACTCACTATCAAAAGACATTTCCGCGGAGATTAATCTCCAAAACTATGCGATGGAAGTCAATGGAGTTGAGGCTGTTCCGATCAGTGATTCGGGCTTTGTAGTATTCTTTCCAGATGACAAGACTCTTACTTACGGAAAGGATAGAGATATGGAGTTTGATGGTTTGATACTAGCAGGAAGATTGGACCTTCATGGTGCAGGCTTTTACTTCCATTACACTCCATTCAATGTAGATCTAACGGTAATGGACTCCATGCTAATTAATATTCCATGGGGTACAGATGTAGATGCATTTGGAGATCCAATTCTGGTTCCTTTGGAATCATACATTGAAAAGTTGACAGGGACTCTTGAAATCGATGCCCCATTGAACAAGTCGGGGCGAATTACAAAGGACCTGAATTATATCTATCCGATCATCACCTCGAAAGAGGTCTCTTATATCTATTACGACAGAATCAAATCCTTCCCTGGAGCCTATCCAAGAGACTCATTCTACTTTGCTCTTGAGCCGTTCAAAATGGATAGCTTGAACGACTTCCTAACTCCTGGTTTGGGATTCGATGGGACTCTGGTATCGGCTGATATTTTTGAACCATTTCCTGAGAGAGTGAGAGTTCAAAGAGACCTGACTCTTGGATTTGAGACCGTAACTCCAGCTACTGGCTTTGCTGCTTACAGAGGAAAAGGAAAGTTCACATCACAGATCAAATTGGATGGGAACGGACTTACTGGTAAGGGAAGAGTAGACTATCAATCTGGTCGATTCTGGTCACAGGATATCATCTTTTTCCCAGATACAATGATGGCCCTGGTAGACACAATGTATATCGCGAAAACTGAAGATGGAGTAGCAACGCCGGAAGTCCATTCAAGCAGGAATACAGTTCTTTGGGAGCCCTATCAGGATGAGATGCATATCAGAATGACCGATCAGGTCTTTGCCATGTATGAGGATCAAACAGAGTTCACCGGTGAGTTGCTTCTCACAGATAAAGGTTTGACCGGAGGTGGAGCACTTGACTGGGACGAGGCAAAACTAACTTCCAAGCTCATCAACTTCAGAACAAACGAATTGGAATCTGATACCGCAAGTTTGGAGATCAAAGCACTAGCCGGAGCCGGTGATAAGGTCTCAATCAGAACCCCGAACGTATATGCCAAAGTAGATTTCGAAGAACGCTTTGGAAACTTCAAAGCCAACACTGCCGACATCCCTACGGAGTTCGATTACAATCAGTATAAAATCGCAATTAATGAGTTTGACTGGGATATCGATGCAAAGACACTGGAGTTCAGAGCTCCTGAAGATTCTGAGGGTGCTCCATTCGAATCAACCAGAGAAGATCAATATGGATTGAAATTCCTTGGGATGAAAGCCCAATATGATCTGGTGACTTCAATAATGGATATTGAAGGAGTAAAGGAAATTCAGGTTGCAGATGGAGTTGTTATTCCTCACGAGGGCAAAGTCACCATTGATACGATGGCAGTGATGCACACCCTCGAGAATGCTTCAATAGTGATGGATACGATCAATCAGTATCATACTATTACAGGAGCCACCGTAGATATTTTTGGAAAGCACAATCTCTTTGGAACTGGTCAAATTGGCTATCTCACTAAAGGAGTAGATACTCAGTTCGTAGAGTTATCAGATATCAAGGTTCGGAAGGAGACTGTAGAGGGCAAGAAGGAAGAACAGGATTTCCGATATCTGATTGCCGAGGGTACGATTCCTTTAGAGTCTAATTTTCAGCTTTACGAGAACATCGACTATGAGGGCAAAGTGAATATCCTTTCAAAAGATCAGTTCTTCAATTTTGATGGATTTGCTAAGATCAATTACGATTATCCTCCTGCAGCGAATAGCTCGAGCTTCTTCTCATTCCAGCAATCATTTAATCCGGGTAAGCCGAATATCTTTTTCGATAGCCCCGAATCTCCAAGCGGAGGCTCGGTAACCGCCGGAATTAACTACGCCAAGCGTGATACAAGTGGAATGTATGTTACTCTTTTAGGTCAGCAAAGATCTGGCAGAGATGCTGTAGTACTTGATGCAAAGGGAGTTGTAACTCACCGTGAAGCTGATGATATATACATTTTCGGAGATACAGGCCGAGTGCTGAACGGAGACATGGAAGGGAATCTAATGCGATTTAATGATCGTACTGGTGAAGTATTCGCAGAAGGTATTCTGGATATGGGATTCAATCTTGGAGCGATGGATTATTTAGCTGCCGGTACAGTTGAAAATAAACTTGGTGAAGGTGAATTCATATTTGATGTGACCTTGATGCTCGATATGCAAATGGACAAAACGGTCATGGAACTCCTTGGCTTCTATCTGTTTGAAGAGAATTATAACTCCTCTGATATCGACTATACCAAAGGAACCTTCGAAAAGGCGATGTATGATCTTATTGAGGATGATAAGGAGCAGGAGAAATTCTTCCAAACCCTTAACACAACTGGATTGATGTCAAGAACTAAAGAGTTCTATCACGGTATGATCCTTACTGATCTAACTCTGGTTTTTGACCCTATTGCAGGTACTTACCGAAACAAAGGAAAATTCGGATTGGCATTTATGGGTGAGAAACCTATTCACCTGGTTGTTGATGGATATTTGGAATTCGATGTTTCGAGAACCAATACTGCTTTTGATATCTACTTCAAGACTGATCTTAAGGATTATATCTACTTCAACTACACTGGAACTACTCTATCGATAGCCTCATCCTTTGATGATATCAGACCAACAATTCTTGCAGTTGATAGTCAGAAGCGTAGGGTAACCAACAAGGACAATCAGCGCAGCTACATTTACAATGTAGGATCAAACACTCGAGCTAAGAGCTTTGAGGAGCGCATGAAGGTTCTAAACCAGTAAGATTAGTAAAGTTCCGGAAGGCGATTAGGATCTGATTCTCTGATCAGCTCGTAGATCGCTTCGAATACATCATCTGCATTTGGCTTACAGAAGTAATCTGCATCTGAGCCGTATGCTGAACGATGTGGGTGAGCAGCAATGGTCAATGGTTGAGAATCCAGATGGAAGTATCCGCCCTGCTCCTCAAGAACCTTTTGCATCATGTACGCACTTGCACCGCCTGAGACATCCTCATCAAGGAATACCACTCTGTTAGTCTTCTTCAATGATTCTACGATCATGTGATCGACATCAAATGGTATAAGTGATTGCGGGTCGATCAGTTCTACTGAGATTCCAACCTCATTTAGTGTTTTGATCGCTTCTTCAGCAATTCTCACACATGATCCATAGGTAACCAAAGTAACATCCTCTCCTTCCTGAAGAACTTCCGGTTGCCCTAATGGCAAAGTAAACTCTGCAAGGTTTGAAGGAACGCGTTCTTTCAGTCGATATCCGTTCAGACATTCAATGATCAATGCCGGCTCATCACTTTTCATCATTGTGTTATAGAAACCAGCAGCCTGAACCATATTTCTAGGAGCAAGAATATTTACACCTCTCATAGAATGAAGGATCATTCCGATAGGAGATCCTGTGTGCCAGATCCCTTCCAGTCTATGTCCGCGAGTACGGATGATCATTGGAGCTTTCTGGCCACCTTTAGTTCTATACTGCAGTGTAGCAAGGTCGTCACTCAATGGCTGAAGACCGTAAAGCAGGTAATCCAGATATTGGATCTCGGCAATCGGGCGAAGCCCTCTCATTGCCATTCCAATTCCCTGCCCCATGATCGTGGCTTCACGAATTCCTGTATCAAACACGCGATGAACACCATGCTTCTCCTGCAATCCGGCGAAACCCTGGTTTACATCTCCGATCTTTCCAACATCTTCACCAAATGCGATAACCTCAGGGTGATTTGTGAGTAGGGTATCGAAGGTTCTGTTCAAGACTTCAAAACCATTTATCTCCTCGGCATCATCTGGGTAGATCGGTGCAATATGATCAACCTTCAAGGCTGCTTCTGCAGACTCAGAGTGAAGGTGAGAGTTATACATGTCTCTGGCTCTTTCGGCCAGATTATTCTTCCAATTGATAAGGTTGGTTCTGGCAGTTCCAGTCTCACCGCGAGTAATGCGCAAAGCCTTCTTAACGTACTTCACGATATCTCTGCGAATTGGATCAAGAGACTCTGAAAGCTCGCGATGGGCAACAGAAACGAATTGTCCATTTGGACTTTCCTGAGCAAGTGCTTCAATCAATCCTAATGCCTCATTCAAATCAGCTTTAATAGTCTTGCTGAACATCGACCAGGCTTCTCTCTTCTGCTCACTAGCAGTTTTCTTTGCCTGCTTTCTGATCTCATCAAGTTCCTCTTCAGTTGAAAGACCACTTGAGAGAATAAATTCTTTGAACTTCTCAATACAATCAAAGTCAACTTCCCATTGAAGCCTTTCCTCTGATTTATAGCGCTCATGACTTCCCGAGGTTGAATGACCTTGAGGTTGAGTAACCTCAGTGATATGGAAAATAGCAGGGCGATGCGTCTCGCGCATGTTTGCTACACCTTCCTGGAATACTGAGCAAAGCTGAGCATAATCCCATCCCTTTGCAGTATGGATATCAATCCCCTCCCCTTCTTTGTTTGTTCCAAAGCCGGAAAGAACTTCTGAAATGCTTCCTTTTGTTGTTTGATACTCTCTCGGAACTGAAATTCCATATCCATCATCCCAAATCACAAAGGCAACCGGAATTTTTAAAACTCCTGCTGCATTTACCGACTCCCAGAAAATACCTTCTGAAGTACTGGCATCACCAATTGTGGCAAAAACTACTTCGCGTCCTTTATTTGAAAATGGATTCTCTTTATCTAATTCCGGATTCTCTCTGTAGATCTTACTTGCAAGACCAAGACCCACGGCACGAACCATTTGACTTGCAGTTGGTGAAGTATCAGCAGATGAGTTCTTGATATTCTTGATATCCTTCCACATGCCATTCTCGTCGAGAGAGCGAGTAGCAAAGTGTGCATTCATTTGACGACCGGCACTGTAAGGCTCAACTTCTACATCAGGATGAGCATATAGCTGAGAAAAGAAACTACGGATGTCTCCCTGATCGATGGCGAACATCAGGGTTTGATCGCGATAGTATCCTGATCTGAAATCACCAGGCTCAAAAGATTTTGCAAGTGCTACCTGAGCCAATTCCTTTCCATCACCAAAAATCCCAAACTTGGCTTTCCCGGTAAGAACTTCCTTCCGACCTAATAAACTCGCCTCTCTGCTTTCACAGATCAGTTTATAGTCAGCAAGCACTTCAGTCTTGAAATCCTCGAAAGAAAGGTCTTTTGTCGCTTTTTCAGCACCGTTGTTCTTCACTTCTGCCATGTGTCAATTTTGCTGCAAAGGTAGCAAATTTTAAGCCCACACTTGATGAAAAATCAGAATAATCAAAGGCTGAAACCTTACACTCATGCAGTTTTTAGCCACTTTTTTATTGGGGGAACAATTACATTTGCGAAATGCCACAGATATCTGAAAAAGGAAAGAATATGCCAGCATCACCAATCAGGAAATTGGTGCCCTATGCAAATGCTGCAAAAGAGAAAGGAACAAAGGTTTATCACCTAAATATTGGCCAGCCCGATATCCATACACCAGAGATAGCCTGGGAAGCGCTTCGCAATGCTGAACTCGAGGTTCTGGAGTATGCTCCTTCAGAAGGATTTGCCAGCTACCGCCAAAAATTGGCAGAGTATTACAATGGCCAGGGCATTGATGTAGATGCATCTCAGATCATGGTTACAACCGGAGGTTCAGAGGCATTGACATTTACTATGTTCTCCTGTCTTGATGCCGGTGATGAGATCATTATTCCAGAGCCTTTTTATGCTAACTATAATGGTTTCGCTACTGCAGGTAACATAGCTGTAAAACCAATTACAGCAAGTATTGAAGATAATTTTGCCCTTCCTTCAATTGAGGAGTTTGAGAAATTGATCACGCCAAAGACCAAGGCGATCATGATCTGTAATCCAAACAATCCTACTGGATATCTCTATTCGAAAGAAGAGTTGGAAGCATTGCGTGAGATTGTTCTCAAGCACGACCTTTTCCTATTTGCAGATGAGGTTTACAGAGAGTTCGCTTACGAAGGAAGAAAGCACTATTCAATTCTGAATCTTGAAGGATTGGAAGAAAATGCAGTAGTTGTGGACTCGATCTCTAAAAGATATAGCGCCTGTGGTGCGAGAATCGGAGCTCTTGTGACAAGAAACAAAGAGATCATGCAAACTGCACTTAAGTTTGCTCAGGCGAGACTAAGCCCTCCTACCCTTGCTCAGATCGTTGGAGAGGCTTGTGTGGATGTAGATCAAAGCTATTTTGACGAAGTGATCGAAGAATACCTTCACAGAAGAGATACAGTGATCAACGCGCTCAAAGATGTAGAGGGAGTCACTGTTCCAAATCCGGGCGGCGCCTTTTACACCATGGTTCAATTCCCGATTGATGATTCTGATAAATTCTGTCAGTGGCTTCTTGAAGAATTCGAGCACGAAGGTCAAACCGTAATGATGGCTCCGGGAAGTGGATTTTACGCTACTCCGGGATTAGGAAAGCAAGAGGCCAGAATCGCTTACGTTTTGAATTCTGATGATCTCAAGAAAGCTATGGAAGCCTTAAAGGCCGCTCTTCAGGTCTATCCCGGAAGAGTAAGTAGCAATAAGGCTGCTGAAGCTGTGGGATAAAAAAAGGGCGCATCAAATGCGCCCCTTCTTAAACAAACTCACCTACATTTTTCCTTTCATCATCATGTTCCAATACATGAATGGGAGACCGTATTTCTTGAGTATCCACATACTCCAGTTTTCTTTAGAAGTATCTACAAATTTGGATAACAATGGATCACTGTCACGAACATTATCATACTTAAATTCTGCCAGGACCATTTTGCCATATCCAGTTACCAGTGGGCAGGAGCTATAGCCTTCATAGATCTTATCAGCGCTGATTCCTTGCTGGGTCATTAATCTTATAATGTTCTCAACAACTACCGGAACCTGCTTTCTAACTGCAGCTCCTGTTTTTGCAGTTGGTAAATGGGCAACATCACCAAGAGAAAAGATATTTCCATACTTGTTATGCTGCATGGTGTTAATGTTTACATCAACCCAACCAGCACCCGGTCCTTCTTTAATTACAAGATCAGACTCCCGAATAAAATCCGGAGCAGATTGAGGTGGTGCCAGGTGAAGCATATCGTAAGGAACTACAATCTCCGACTCTCCTACTATCTCCTCTTTGATCACATTCTCCTCTGTAAGAACACAATTATTGTCTCCAGGCTTCGCATAATGATAGTAAGCCTTATTGTTTTCCCCATCAATTCTATCAAGGGCGTAATAAAGCTTGAGATGTATTCCGTATCGATGGATAACCTGCATCAGGGTATTAGCGAAATCCTTCACCCCAAAGATCACTGAACCCGGTGTTGCAAAAATCACATTAGTATCCTTCAGCACTCCGTTCTTTCTCCAATAATCTGCAGCTAGATAGGCAATCTTTTGCGGAGCTCCTCCACATTTGATCGGCGTGGTTGGTTGAGTGAAAAGGGCATTACCACCTTTGAAGTTCTTTATCGTCTCCCACACATAATCAGGGTCGGTGTAATTACTGCAAACACCGTTTTTCCCTAGAGCATCCTTAAGCCCAGGGATACCATCTACATTGATTTGAATTCCAGGACAAACAACTAGAAACTCGTAACTATAAGTTGATCCATCTTTGGTGTTGACCGAATTATTCTGTGGATCAAAGCTTGTAGCATAATCTTGAATCCAGTCTACACCCTTTGGTATTTGTTCGGCCTCCGGCCGGATGGTAGCATCGTAATCATATGTGCCTGCACCAACTAATGTCCATGCTGCCTGATAAGCATGCTTATCGGAAGGCTCGATCAAACCAATTTTTAGCTTGGAATTCTTTCTCTTTAGTTGGGCTGCAACCATGATGCCGGCGGTTCCACCACCGACAATCAAAACCTGATAGTTTGATTTCATAATCTGGGGGTTATCTTATAAATCTACTTTGCATAAGCCGCCAATTCTGTGACTTCCGTCACATTCGATTATGATATATCTGTAGCCCTAGAGTAAGGTGGAAGGGCAAACGTACTCAGTCTTTGGAATAGCTGTTTCTGATAATGCTTCGAAACCTCCATTCACGTCAACGAAATTGTGAAAGCCCCTTGATTTAAGAATTGAAGCAGTGATCATTGAGCGATATCCCGACTTGCAATGCAGGTAATTTGTTCCCTGTGCCGGATAAGCAGTCATATTACTATTGATATCATCCAGTGGGAAGTTTTCTGCCCCTTCAACATGCTCGCTTTTGTATTCGCTCTCTTTTCTGACATCTAGAATTCGCATATTCTCGGCTGCATATCTTTTCGCAAGTTCTTCAGCAGAAATTGAATCAACCGAATCAACTTCTCCTCCTTGCTTCTTCCAGGCTTCTATTCCACCTTCTAGATATCCAAGTGTGTTATCATAGCCAACACGGCTTAAGCGAGTAACTGCCTCTTCTTCTCTTCCTTCCGGAGCAACAAGTACAATGGGCTGATCAATATCAGTGATCAGAGATCCTACCCATGGTGCAAAGTTCCCATCCAGGCCAATGAAAATAGACCTTGGGATGTGACTTTCCTGAAACTCTTCCATCGTTCTGGTATCAAGTACCATGGCGTGATGGGTATTTACCATTTCCTCAAACTCTTCTTTATTGAGTGGAATGTTCCCCTTCTTTAGAACAGCTTCGAAACTGTCGTATCCCATCTTATTCATCATGGCATTCTTAGGGAAATATTGAGGAGGGGCGGTCAGCCCTGTAAGAACTTCTTTTACGAACTCCTCTTCACTCATATCCGCCCGGAGGGCGTAATTAGTTTCTTTCTGATGGCCAAGAGTATCGAAGGTTTCGCTACTCATCATCTTACCGCAAGCTGAACCAGCTCCGTGAGCCGGGTAAACGATCACATCATCGTTCAAAGGCATGATCTTCTCTCTTAGAGAATGGAATAGATGCTTTGCAAGGTCTTCCTGAGAAAGATCAGATTTAACCGCAAGATCTGGTCTCCCAACATCTCCAATAAATAGGGTATCACCTGAGAAGATCGCGTGCTCCTTCCCTTTCTCATCAAGGAGTAAGTATGTGGTCGACTCCATTGTGTGACCCGGAGTATGAAGTACTTTGATAGTAAGAGCTCCGATCTTAAACTCCTCACCATCTTTAGCGATATGAGAATCAAATCCTGTTTCTCCATTTGGGCCGAATACGATTGTTGCGCCCGATTTCGCTGCAAGGTCTACGTGCCCTGAAACAAAATCCGCATGAAAATGCGTCTCAAAGACGTATTTGATCTTTGCACCGGATTCCTTCGCTCTACTTAAGTATGGCTTGGTCTCTCTTAGCGGATCAATTACCGCGGCCTCGCCATTTGATTCAATATAGTATGCCGCCTCTGCAAGGCAGCCCGTGAAAATCTGTTCTAATACCATCTTATCCAATTTTATGTAAAAGTACTGGATGCCTGAGCGGATGTCAGTGACTTCAGTCACATGCTATTTTCCCGCTACGTAATCCTCCAGATAGCCAAAATACGAACCGAGCTTACCACCTTTAGCGATTGTGGCTCTTTCAAGCATTTCGCTTTCATCCTTAAGGAGTTCGGGTAGTACATAGTTCATGAACTGCTTGCCAAAATCCTCAGAAGCGTCACGTGGAAGCTCATTTGGAAGGTTATCGACGGCCATTACATCTACAGATCCATTAATGAAAGACTCTGTTTCGATGGAGGAAACCGGATTGAAACCATAGATCGGCTCTTCGATGGTAGATGGTCTAAGTGTACTGGGGATAGAAGATTCCGGGGCAATGTCGCAGGTAATATCTGCGATTACCTGGATCGTGAAATCGGGATGGATCATTTGGTCTCTGGTGAAGAAGGCTGGTACACCCGGCTCCCAATAGATACCATTGATCATGATATCGGTGCACTTTGTGTAAGGACGGAATCGGGTATCGTACTCTTTGAAGTTTTTGAAGTAGTGATCCTTGTCAAAGCTCTCATGGCCAGTAAATGCATACATATCCGCAAGATCCAGCTGAGTGTAAACTGGAACATCAAAAGAGTTGTGGAGGTATTCATCCGGTGACACCCTTTTAATTCCCATTGCATCCAGAACCTCTGCAGCGCCATTTGCCACTCTGCCCATTCCTGTAAGCACTACTCTGATGTGCCCAAGATTCAGGTCTTTATACAATGACTTTGCTTCTTTAAAATCATGGCATTGGTTCATCGGCTTGAGATCGAATTTCTCATGTCTCTTTCCCCAGGTCAGGATACCATTATGGGCACCAACGATCCCCGCCCATCGGCCGAAGGCTATAACTCTCTGACCACTATCGTTTGCCAGAGTCTCCCAATCGATCAAGGTGATATTCTTATCCAGAATAGCTCTTAACAGATCCCGATTATAGGATTGCATTTTGATCGTGTGAGAAAAGAAAAAGTAGGTCTTATCTGAGATCAGCTGATCAATCGGAACTTCCTTAACTCCTAGAAGGATATCTCGGTCGGTCATATCTGAACTAAGACTAATTCTTTCATCTACATACTCCTGATCCTTATAACAGCGCGAATCTGATGGTTGAACTTTAAGATCGATCTCAGTGGCTTTGAGAATGTCATTACACTGTGCTGGAGTGAGCGGTACTCTATAATCAGGTGGGGTCTTCCCTTCTTTAATGATTCCGATCTTCATGCTGCTGTTTGTACTAAAATATGGAGCTGTTTGGAATTATTTACTGCTCTTAATCATTACAATATCTGCATTATGCTGATAAGCTGCATTAGGATTCACTAAATTCGCAGCTTACCGTATGGCAATGTTCATTGACTTATTGGGGCTGACCGGAATTGACAGGAAGTGTATCGGGGTACTTGCATGTCGAGTCGTTCTGTAGTTGACTCGTAAATCCCAACTGCTGACATTCTTTTTATATGGCGATAATAACTACGCCTTGGCTGCTTAATCAAGGATTAACTAGCCTTTGTCTCTAGGTTCGGACGTCCGATAAGGACTCATGAGACATAAACGTATTCGGGCCTTTGCCTGCAGGTTGTTTCGCCTGTAGATCATCGTATTAATGAAACTAGGTTGGACATTGGGCTTGTTTGTTTGCCTTAGTTCAACTGAAACTTAAAAACCAACTAAGCATGTAGACGGTATGTCATTACCTTTGCTGGACGAGGGTTCGAATCCCTCCAGCTCCACCTTCGCCCGCCATAGCCTTGTGCGACGGCGGGCTTTTTTCATTTTATCACATTTCTATATCACCTCACACCTAGCAAAGGCTACGTTGGACGCTGTCCACATGAGTAGCAGGGCGGAGTTTATCTGCTGAAGCTTTAGCGAAAGCAGAGGGGACGCTGTCCACATGAGTAGCAGGAAGCAATTAAAAAATCTATACTATCAGTTTAGATTGAATTGCCAGCGGCTGTTAATTGCACCACATTTATTCCTTGTAAAACTGAAACTTTAAAGCTCTGAGAAGTTGGACAGTTTATGGAATTAATTGCAGTAATAACAAGCTGTATATAGGGTGCACTTGCAATCTTATGCGACGTTTGGTTGAGCACCGGATGGGAAAGTGTTCCTACACTAGAGGCAAAGGTCCGTTTGAATTGAAATTTTCAATCACTCTTCCAGATAAATACAAGGCATATAAACTTGAGATCTATCTCAAATCAGGAAGTGGAAGAGCATTTGTACGGAGACATATGACTTGATCCTCCCCCAATAAGGGATCACGATTAATCCTCCCCCCTGGGGCCCCCCAATAAAAAAAGCCCCTGCTTTTGGCAGAGGCTGATTAATTGCTCATTGTGCAATACCGATTAAGGTCTTACGCAAACATAGCCGAGCGATTCAAGTGAATCCACAATATCGTCATTCGTCATGCCGGCTGTATTAATTGGGTCTAAGCTGCAATTTCCTACAAATGTGATGGTGTTATTACAAACAACAACTTCACAATCAGGCTCTGTGGTTATAGTACAGTTCTTGCACTGATTCTTTGAACAAGAGCTTAAAACGAAGGCAAACACTGCAACTGATAGAAATAGGTAAAGCTTTTTTGACATAGTATGGGGTTTGATTACCGTCAGAATGTCTGAAATTACTGCATTCCTTGTATTTCTCAAAAGTTAAGATGACATAGGGGCTGATTTGCCTAAAAAAAGACGCCCCCGAAATATCGGGGGCGGGAGATCGCGTTGTTAGTGCTAATTCCTAAATAGTATCCTTTCGCCTCAATAATCTTTCTCTTTAAATCAACATTAGGTTAACATATACCAGACAGACGGAGCGCCACTAAAAAGGATGCATTGGAGTAGGGTGACTTTTATCAATATGCAGAATTGCAGAATTGAGGAAATGCAAAAGGATTCCAGCTAAGTAGTTTTTCATTTCTGCACATATGCAATTTTGCATTTTGGCTTTCAATCGAGCACCTTTCATGCCTCAATTAGTCGTACCTTTGCAGCTCAATAAAAAAGCATATAAAATGCAAATAGGAAAGAACAAGGTTGTAGGGATGGAATACACCCTAACAAACAATGCAGGAGACGTTCTTGACACATCTCAGGGAAGAGCTCCACTATATTACATTCAGGGTATTGGAGCACTGATCCCCGGACTTGAAGAAGAACTGGAAGGAAAGGAAGCTGGATTTAGCTCAACTGTTAAGATCAGCGCAGATAAAGCTTATGGCCCGGTGGATGAGCAATTGGTTCACAGAGTAGCACGTGAACAGTTTCAAACCGATAAGTCTATTGAAGTTGGAATGACCTTCCAATCAGAGACTCCACAAGGGGTTCAGCAGTTTATCGTAAGAAAAGTGGAAGATGATTTCATCACTATTGATGCAAACCACCCATTAGCTGGTCAGGAGCTAACTTTCAATATCGATATTCTTGAAGTAAGAGAAGCAACTGAGTCTGAGCTTAACCACGGACATGTTCATGGTCCAGGTGGACATGAGCACTAATTCTTAGTTCTAGTAGAAATTAAAAAGCCTCGGTTTTCACCGAGGCTTTTCTTTTGCGTATGATAAGGTGCTTACTTCTTGATGAAAGTCAGGCTTTCGTCTGAGTTTAAGTCTCTGATCAGGTAAGATCCTGTTGGAAGGTCATTTACCATAATTCTATCAGTCTCATTTACTGTGCGGATCAAAGCACCATCCATAGTGTAGATAGAATACATTCCAACTTTTGATACGAATAGAATATCAGCAGCTGGGTTAGGATAAACGCTTAGTGTTTCTTCATCTTCAATTGGATTGTCAATTGAAGTTGGTACACCGTTGATCTGGAAAACACTTACAGTACCGCTCACTTCATTTGCAGTTACAAGAAGTGGAATTCCATTTGGACTCTCAGGACCATCAATGATTACGATATCCTCTACACCAAGATCCTCAGCAGGCATTGAGTCTGCAGGAACAGAGAAGTTTCTGTTATTGATGTACTCTTCAAATTGAGGTGTAGTTGGAGTAGAAAGGTCATAGGTCATGATTCCACCGATTCTCTCCAATCCAATAAATGCATACCATGTACCGCCAAACTCAGCAACTGCAATTGCTTCCGGCTCTGGTCCTTTTGCATCTGAACGGCTGTCGAAAGAAGAGTTATCGTCGTTTGTGCTGTTAAAGTCATTTGGAAGTTGAGCAGCAGTTACAGTCTCAAGTTCATCTTCTGAATCCCATACAAGGTTTCCAAGAGCATCCCAGATTGACCAAGAACGTGCACCGTAACCATAGATCTCTTCATATCTACCATCGTTATTGGTGTCCCCAAGAGTGTTTGTGATCTCCAAACGACCCATCCAATCATCAAGCTGAAGACTGTCTCTGTTTGGAAATGCGATTGAATCTAAAGTGATGTCTTTTACTCTATCTTCTTCAGAGAAGGTATCGTAATCTCTTGCATCCCCTTCGTTTGCCGAAACAATGTATGTATTTCCACCAGTTGAGAACATGTCAATTGCATCTGGTTGATACATTCCATAGAAAGGCCAGTTCTGCATGTTGATTACACCATCGCGATCGGAAACGTCTACTGTGTTTCCTGCATCCATCCAGTTCTTAAATCCTAAGCCAAGAATTGCAACAATTGAATCATTGTTAAGTGTCAAAGCTGCAATTGCATTGTTCTCCTGGCAAATAATGTAAGCGATATTGTCGTCACAAGCGATATACTCTGGCTCAAGATCTTCTGCCACTGAAGCACCAGGGCCAAAGATTCTGATATTTGGATCAATAGGGGCCGCGTTGAAATGACGGAAGTATGCTTGCTTAACTGTTGCCCCTGCAACACCACCAGAAACATCAATTACTGTTACCGAACCTTCAGGATCATGTCCGTAATCATCAGATGGCTCACCTTCGTTTGCCACTAGAAGCTTGTTTCCAGAAGGAGTCCAGATCAACATATCAGGAAGAGCACCTGCTTGCTTTGTGGCAATGAAGTTTCCAAGAGTATCCCAGAAAACTACAACTCCATCGAGCTGAGTAGAGTCATTCTCAACTGCTGCTGCAACGATACCGTTCTTAACTGCTACAGAGTTAACTCCTCCACCGTAGTTTGAGATATCGAAAGAGTCAATCCAGGTAGGGTTTGTAGGATCAGAAAGATCAAGGACATCAATCGCATCATTATCACTGTTTGTGACAAAGAGTCTCATTGAAGCTGCATCATAAGAACAGATCTCAGCTGCTCCTTCATCAAAGATTCCTGAATAATAAGTACCGAGATGCTGCAAAGAGATCTGGGCATTTGCGTTTGGCATTGCAAAGAATGCCAATACTGCTACTGAAAGTAAAATTCTTTTAATTGGTTGTTTTTTGAATGTGTAAGCAAATGAACGGCAGCTACCTTAACCAAATCAGAAGAGATTGTTACACAAACTTTAAAATGAGGATAACTGGGTAAAATGTGGACAAAAAAAAGCCCCGCTCCCCAGCGAGGCCAACACCCAAACCCCCGAATGGGGTAATGCTATGAATCTGGGAGTTTGGACGGTAAGAATTCTACTTCCTTACAATCAGTGAAAATTTAATGTGGAAGCTTATCTCTCAGCAATCCATAAACAAAGGTTCCAAGAGTAGCACTGGCGATAACTATGATCATTGATGGGAAGCCTGCTCCAACGAGAACAAACATTGGTCCTGGACAGGCACCGGAAAGGGCCCAACCTAATCCGAATATGGTCCCACCGATCAGATATCTGGGGATACTCATGTTCTTATCCTTGAATTCTATCTCTTCTCCTTTGTAGGTATGTCCGTGAAATCTTTTGATCAGATAAACCATGATCACTCCAGTTGCTACCGCTGTTCCAATAACTCCATACATATGAAAGGATTGGAATCGGAACATTTCAAAAATGCGATACCAGGAAATTACCTCGGACTTGGTCATAATGATTCCAAACAAAATTCCTACAGCTAAATATTTCAAATACTTCATCTCTTAAAAGTTTAGGATCAGTGGAAGAATGATAAGGTTCATGGTTAAGCCTCCTATGAAAAAGCCTATGACAGCAATTAGTGAAGGGAGTTGCAGGTTACTTAAACCACTTATGGCATGCCCTGAAGTACATCCGCCCGCGTAGCGGGTTCCAAAACCAACCAGAAAGCCCCCTAAAATGAGAATTGCAAGCGATATTGGATTAGTCAATGAATCGATTGAAAATATCTCTGCAGGCATGATTCCTGAACCGGATTTGGCAAATCCCATTTCTTTTAAATCTGAAATAGTTGCATCTGAAATACCAATACTCTGATCAACCATCAAATATTTTGAGGCAATGAAACCTCCAATGAGTCCTCCAAGAACAAAGACAAGATTCCAGATTTGAGACTTCCAATCGAAGCGAAAAAAATCACTGAATTTCCCAGCTCCGCCAATTGCGCAAACCGTTCTCAGGTTACTAGAGATTCCAAATTGTTTCCCAAACCAAAGAAGCAAGTACATCACCATGGTTATCATTGGACCTGCAACGTACCACGGCCATGGTTCTTTAATAATATCTATCATATCTATAATTTACTTTGCAAGGTTAAGTCCTTTGCACCCATTTCGCAGTGACCTCAGTCACAGAGAAAGGCAGCTACCCCGAAGAATAACTGCCTTAATCAAAACAAAACCGGATATCGTCTAGAGCATAGTGCTCGGTTCTTTATATTCAGAAACCTGAATTCCTGTCTCTTTAATAGCATCAAAGCCACCTTGTATATTCTTCACATTGTGATAGCCTCTTGCTTTTAGGATCGATAAAGCAATCACTGCTCTGTATCCACCTTTACAATAAACCAGATAGATCTCATCCTTGCTGAGCTTGTCCATATTGGAGTTAATGAAATCAAGAGGAAAGCTTTCTGATCCAACAACATGTTCTGACTCAAATTCTGAGGTCTTTCTCACGTCGAGTAGCTTGAAGTTGCCGTTCTCTTTCATCAAGTACTCAAGGCTTGAAGGTTCTAGTTCTTCAATGCGATCCTGATCCATACCTGAATCCTTCCAGGTTTTGAATCCTCCCTTCAGGAATCCAAGTGCATTGTCATATCCAACTCTGGACATGCGTGTCACGATCTCCTCTTCTCTTCCTTCATCCGCAATAAGGAGAATTGGCTGTTTTAGATCTGTAACCAAAGCTCCTAACCATGGGGCAAAGTTGTCGTCGACCCCAATGAAGATCGAGCCTGGTATGAATCCTTTCACAAACTCCTCTTTGGTTCTTGTATCAATGATCAGTGCTCCCTGATCTCCATAGCTTAGGAACTCATCCAATTCCAGCTCCACGGTTCCTCTTTGCAACACTTCGTCAATGCTGTCATAGCCCATCTTATTCATCACCGCGTTCTTAGGGAAATACTGGGGAGGGGCCACTAGTCCGTCGGTAACCTTTTTCACAAAATCTTCTCTGGACATTTCCTGAAGAGCGTAGTTCACCTTTTTCTGATGCCCTAATGTGTCGATCGTTTCTTCACTCATCATCTTTCCGCAGGCAGATCCTGCTCCATGTCCGGGATAAACAATTACACTGTCAGCTAAAGGCATGATCTTATTCCGGATAGAATCGTAAAGATGACCGGCGAGATCTTCTCTTGACAGATCAGTCTTCACAGCTAGATCAGGTCGTCCAACATCACCAATAAATAAGGTATCACCGGTGAAAATTCCGTAATCATTTCCTTCTTCATCGATCAACAAAAATGTAGAAGACTCCATGGTGTGACCGGGAGTATGAAGCACCTTGATCTTAGCACGACCAAGAGTCAAAACCTCTCCATCTTGTGCAACATGAACTTCAAAGTTTGGCTCAGCTGTCGGACCATAAACTATTGTAGCACCGCTTTCCTTGGCCAGATCAATATGTCCGGAGACAAAATCTGCATGAAAATGCGTCTCAAGTACATACTTGATCTTTGCACCATCCGCCTGAGCTTTTTCGATATAAGGTTTGGTTTCGCGAAGAGGGTCAATGATTGCTACTTCACCATCTGATTCGATATAGTAAGCAGCCTCTGCTAAACAGCCGGTATAAATTTGTTCTACTTTCATGACGATTGCTTTTTGTGATTTATTGACATAAAGCTATCTCGTCAGTCAAAGCATATTGATGACCGTGATCTTAAGATTATATGATATGGATCAGGGACTTATGTGCTAAAAAGCACAGAAGGGATAGGTTATTCGTATACCTTCTCTCCCTCGCTTAGCCAGGCTCCCCAGGCGCGATTGTAAGCATGCACCTTTTCTGTCTCGGTGCCATTATTATTATAGACCGGGTTACCTTGATTAACCCACTCGAAGATTCCTCCGTAGAGATTGAATACGTTAGTATATCCCAAATAGATAAGCTGATCTGTTATCTTCTCGCTTCTGTAACCAACTGAGCAGTAAACTACAATTGGCTCGTTCAGATCTACTCCTTTTAATCTCTCTCTGTCGAAGTCCTCATAACCAACCCAAACAGCACTTTCAATGTGGCTCACATTGTATTCGGCTTCCTCTCGCGCATCCAGAATGGTATAGCGATATGGCTCATCTGCCAATTCAGGAACCGACATCTCAGGAACATTGTGATCAAGCAATGCTCTTAGCATTAAATCGTAGGTAGAACTTTCTACTGTTGGTCCATCACTTTGAGCACAACCAAAAAAGATCAATAAACACATCCACATAATTAGGCTCAGTCTTTTCATCTTATCTCATTGAAGATTCAATGAATAATCGTTCAATTGTCGAAGTTATATCAATAGTATTTCAAATAAGTAATCTACTTATCCTCAATGTATTTTTGCCAGGCTAGAAAACCACCTTCCAAATCATACACCTGTGAAAATCCGGCTTCTAATAATAGCTCGGCCGAACTTGCACTTCTCTTACCACTACGACAATAAACCAATACTGGTTTCGACTTATCCAGAGAACTTATCAAGCTTGGTATTTCATCAGACAAATAATCATAATTAACTGCTCCTTCGATATACCCTTCAGAGAACTCATCTGCAGTTCTAACATCCACCAATTGCATTCCTTCCAGGCTCATTGCTGTTTCAAAAGCCTCTGGACTAACCTTCTCATATCCTTCCTGGCCTTCCGGGCCCGATTGGGCGCAGCTAATAAAGCAAACTGAACTCATCAAGATGATGGATAGTAATGATGGTAGTATTAATAGTTTCATTCTTTTCTTTTTTTCTTTCTTATACCGTAAGCACTTTGAATCTTTGACCTGATCTGAAAAAAGATAACAAGTCCCGAGATCAAAATGATCACACTAAGGATAACCAAAGGAATGGCTATCCAATTCCATTCGTTCAGGATCTCCACATTGAGGACTGCGACTGCAGAAACAATGAGGTACAAACTTGTGCGAATGGAGGCGAGTAGATTTCGAATATTGGCTAATCGAGTTCTGTCGATTGCCAGATAGTCTCTCAATATCTTATCTGATGCCTGAAAGGCATTCTCCTCCGCTTCTTCTTTCCATTTAGGATTGATCATCTCTTCATTGGCTTAAGCTCCACAGAGTGCTCTTTCTCATAGAACTCAATTGCATCATGAACGTGAAGAAAATACTGTCCATTTCCGGATATCTCGTCCTTAAATCCAACTTGTTCTAATCTGTCTCTTAAAGGTCCGTTAGCACAAGCAATCAGCACTTCTATACCATCTTCCTCCGTATGCACTACCATTTCATGTAAAGCATGCAGGGCAGTTGAATCAATACTGGTGATCGCACCGGCATTTAATACAATGAGTTTAAGGTCTGGCCTCCGGCCGATTTCCTTTTCGACGAAATCTTTGAAGAACTCAACATTGGCATAGTAAAGAGCGGAATCCAATCTGAATATGTAGACTCCTTCTAATTGCTCGGCATCCTCAAATCGCTCGATATTTCTGTAGTATTCTGAATCTGGAATTCTCCCCAAAGTAGCTACGTGAGGCTTTGATGAATTGTAGATCACCAGGATCAGGGATATAGCAACTCCCAATGCAATTCCTTCTTCAATTCCCAGTCCAAGTGTTGCTAAAAAGGTGATTGCAAGGAGCGAAAGGTCTTTCTTATCAGTCTTCCAAAGGTGCTTTACCTCTTTGAAATCTATCAATCCATATACTGCTACCATGATAATTGAAGCGAGAATAGCCTTCGGCAGATAATAGAATAGTGGTGTGAGAAACAATAGAGTTAGGATGATAAGGATCGCACTAATGATTCCTGCCATTCCGGTTTTTGCTCCGGATTGATCATTCACAGCAGTTCTTGAAAATCCCCCCGTAGTGGCAAAGGCTTTGGTAAAGGATCCAAAAATATTAGCCAGACCTAGTGCCATAAGCTCCTGATTAGGGTCGAGCTTGTAAGTCTTGTGTTTAGATTGGATCGCTTTTGCAACAGCATATGACTCCATAAAACTCACAAGACTGATCGCTATAGCACCTGCAACAAGAAGCTCAATGCTATCGGTAGAGAATTCAGGAACGGCAAAACCCGGAAGTCCACTAGGAACATCACCTACAATTTGAACCCCTTTGTCATACAATCCAAAAAGCCAAACAGATAAAATCCCGAAGATCACAGCGATCAAGGGACCGGGGATCTTCTTATTGATCTTTTTCAGACCGATAATGATCGCCATTCCCCCAAGTCCTATGGCCAGGGTATAGAAATTTGTTTCTCCAATGTGCTGTCCTGCATTGATCAATACCTCATGGGCAAATTTGCTTCTTGGGATATCGATTCCCAATAAATGCTTCAACTGACTAAGGCCAATAATGATAGCTGCTGCAGATGTAAATCCTGTTATTACCGGATGGGATAAGAAGTTGACCAGAAAGCCAAGTCGGAAAAGACCAAGAGCAAATTGAAAGATCCCCACCATCAGTGCAAGCAGAATTGCCAGACTGATAAACTCTGGAGATCCAACAGGTGCAATTGCTCCAACGCCACTAGCTACCATTAAGGAAACCATAGCTACTGGTCCAACCGCTAATTGTCTGGAGGTACCAAATATCGAGTATACTATAATGGGAAGAATAGAAGCATATAAGCCATAAATAGGAGGTAATCCCGCGAGCATGGCATATGCCATTCCCTGCGGGATGAGCATTACTCCAACAGTCAATCCTGCTGAAACATCGCCTTCAAGGTCGGATTTAGAGTACCTGGGCAGCCAATCCAGAATCGGTATGTATCGCTTAATATTCATAAGGTTTCGGGTGCAAAATTATCTGGGCAAGGCCCAAATATCGGTGATTATTATCACGTAAAGGAAAATGGCTAATCCAATAGCTCAATTCGATTCCTTCCCAGACTAACTCTACCGAGATGTTCGAGCTTCTTAAGCAGTCGGGAAACTACTTCTCTGGAGGTGTTTAGTTCTCTGGCTATATCCTGATGAGACATGTTTAAAGTTCTTGATCCCTGGATGGTTGATTTATCCTCCAGGTATCTTTCCAGGCGCTCATCCATCTTTTTGAAGGCTACCTGATCAAGCGCTTCCAGCATTTCCTCAAAGCGATGCTGGTAGGTATTCATGGTAAAGTTCTTCCAACTTGGATGCTCTGTATACCATTGATCCATGTACTTGACAGGTATTGCTATGATTCTCACATCATCTTCAGCAACTGCTTTGATCGCGCTCTTTTTATTGGCCATGCAGCAAGTGAGGGACATAGCGCAGGTCTCGCCTTCCTTCACATAGTATAGAACAAGCTCATTACCCTCATCATCTTCTCTTAGGACCTTGATAGTTCCCTCAGCAACCATAGGAACAAAGCGGATATACTGACCGTAATCCATAATCACATCACCCGGGTTATAATCAATAGGAGTGCCGTACTCGGCTATCTTTTCTTGCAGTTCAAGTTCAGTGATCTCGGGGAAGTAATTTTTGATCTCTACAGATTCCATCTCTACTTTTCGGGGATTATACCGTGCATTTGCTGCCCGATAAATTTATCAGGAAATTCTTCATCTCCAGGGAATCCTAGTTCAATATCTCTGCCCGACCGTGGAATGTAAGCTGTACCAAAGACGTAATCCCAAATTGCCAGGGTCAATCCGAAATTGATCCCGTACTTATGATTCTTTGGAAGCTCTTTTGAGTGATGCCAGATATGCATCTCAGGGCTATTGAATAAAACATCCATTACGTTACCCATTGGTTTTGCAAGAACTGCACTAAAAATAAAGATCTCGGCAAATGCCAATACTATCTGAAGAAAGGGCTGTTCAATTCCAATCTGATCTCCCTGAAAAACATGAACATCCAATCCAAAAATCAGCAGTGAAGCGATGATAAGGGTGCCCCAGAATCCTTTAGCTGTTCTGGATAGATAGAAGTTAGCATGGTTGTAGTGTCCAATGGCTGTCGCAAGGATATGGATCACAAAGAAGTCCCGATAGCTATATCCGATAAAGAGCAAAGGGATGAATTGAATGCTTTTATAAACTACATTCTCCATCCAGTGATAGCGCAAGTGCGCGGCAAAACCCATCTGTTTAACAGAGTGGTGCACTTTATGGAACTCCCATAAAAACGGTACTCGATGAAGCAGCCTATGAGTGTTCCATTGAATGAAATCAGCCAGGATAAAGCCTATGATCAAATGAATTACCACCGGAAGGCCAAGGAAAAACTCCTGAGTTGCTTTCAGGAAACTCCATGATTCAAGAGCACTTTCTACAACTCCTCCAAGCAAATTGGATATTGCATAAAAGATCAACAGCGAAAACAGGAAGTAATTGAAGAACATGTAGAAGAAGTCAAGCCAGAAGTCCTTTCGGAACTTTGGCTGCTCTGCACGCCACGGACGTAGGATCTCAAGTATGAAGAAGAATGCTGAAAGGCCTAACAACCAATAGAAGTAGTTATGCCATCCCGGATGAATGATCTGATCCCACAGGTAGGATGCATATCCGGTATAACTATCCTTTATGACTTGCCAAGCATTTTCCATCTCTTCAAATTTAGCTTCAACCGCTCAAACTCAAAGTAACACATGTCACAGATCAATTTGTTCTTAGTAACACAAATTTTACATTTGCAATCCCGATTTGTTTAGGGGCTATAGCTCAGTTGGCTAGAGCGCTACACTGGCAGTGTAGAGGCCGACGGTTCGAATCCGTCTAGCTCCACTATATAAAGCTTGCAAGACACTGATTTGCAAGCTTTTGCTTTTTATACGTTATAACAATTGCAATAACAAACGCTTCTAAAAGCTGGTTTTTGCCTTTGTTTTCATTTTCTCCTTATTTCAAGTATTTAAGGATAGATGAACTACAAAAACAATATCTTTGTTATTAACCCATGAGCAAGTTCGATACATATAATCCTGTTACACGATACATTGTGGCTCTAGCCAGCTCTAAAGGAGATTTCGTAAGTAACAAAAAGCTACAAAAGCTTTTGTATTACATACAAGCTTATTTTGTTGCTGTTAACGAGCCATTATTTCCTGAGGATTTCCAAGCGTGGGTTCACGGACCAGTATTACCTGAAGCATATAGAGAATTCAGAGAATTTGGATTCAATCCTATTGTTATTAATGACTTGACCAATCCCGAGGAAGAGATTGAGGAGTTTGAAAGGTCCTTCAACAATGAGGAACTTGAATTGCTTCATGATGTTGTCAGATTCTATTTTACCAAAAAGTCATTTGAGCTAGAACTTCTTACTCATAGAGAATCTCCTTGGCTGGACGCTAGAGGAGATTTGCCAATGGATGCGCCATCGGAAGAAGTTATTACCAAGGAATCAATGGCAAGGTTTTATAGTCAATATATTGAAGATTAATTTCTTTTAATCTCCTGGATATAGCTGGTGATCACAATCAGCCCAAACAATAAAAAACTTGGTATCTATAAAGAACCCAATAATTCTTCCATAATTATTTGTTCTTAGACTAAATTGCCAAGCCTCATCAACAAGTTGTTCCTCATTTGGCAACCCAAAACTGTCTTCTGAGACTCTAGGGTCTGACCAATTTACTCCATGACTTCTCCAAGTTTTTGACGGATTGTTTCTTAGCTCAGTAGCAGAAAGCTTAGATGCTTCTTTTAATCTATCGAGCAGGACTGTAAAGTAATCAATCTGTCTACCGTATGGATTAAACTTATCATTCGCTTCGAAGTACTTAAAGGAAAATGATAGTAGCTCACGTAATCCACCTTGAATTTTTTCTTTTGAACCTTCTTCTTTTAGAATTTCTTGAAAATTTGGCTTTTCAGGATTTATCTTACTCATGTTGTTGGTTGTCGTTTACAAAAAATCTACCTTATCAATCTCTTTCATAAGCCTATCAGTTTCCATTAGTGCAACTATTATCTTCTGATAGTGCCGGATATCCTCAAAAGACAATTGCTTCCCCTTACGATCTTTAAGCCACTTTTGAGCTGGCTGATAGCCCCCAATGTAAAACTCCCAGGCAGTTACTGGAACTCCATCAAAATACTGCTCATCATTTATCCAT
>CAXDOZ010000017.1:0-32411 GCA_963991145.1 uncultured Chitinophagales bacterium
CTTGAGAACGCTGCCTCTATCGCAGGTATGCTACTTACAACTGAAGTTACCATCGTAGACAAGCCAGAGGAAAATGCTGCTATGCCAGCTGCTCCGGATATGTCGGGAATGGGCGGAATGGGTGGCATGATGTAATCATCCATTCAATGATAAAAGGAAGGCTGTCTTTAAGGCAGCCTTTTTTTATGTCCAAAGCATATCTTTGCGCCATGAAAAAATTAGTCCTATTACTATTCCTGCCTTTGTTTTTCGCTTGCAATAGCTCTTCTGAGAAAGAGGAAATCGCGCCTCCGGCGGATGAAGAAACAGCTGTAGTGGAAGAAGTGGCAGAAGAGGATTACAAACTCCGCTTCATCGGAGATTGGGAAGCTCTTTGGCTAAATATCCTTGTTGATAATGATGGAGAGATTGATGAGATCTTCGTCTTTCAAAAGGACTTTCCTCTTGCCCTGGGAATCCAGAATAACTACACTACCTATTATGATGACGGTACTCTCAAGTCGAGATATGTAGGACTGGACGGGGAAGTAATAATGGAAGAAAACGCTAAATGGGAGATAACTGCAGATAGTCTTTTCATTCAAAGTGATGGAGACTCTGTGTTATACAAATACTCTTATGTAGTGAATGGAGATACGGGATTCTGGGAGACTTATGTAGACTGGGATGGCGATGGAAATCAGGATGACTTCATGCGCGGAGCCTCACTTCGTTCAACGAATTGGATCTTTTCTGAGGAGGATGCTGAAGCTTCAGCTGAATAGCATTTGAACCAGTAATCAAGACAAACGTTTCTTAGCAAAATTCTAACTTTGAACTATGGCTGCAGAGCAAACGCAAACGAAGAAGAAGGGAATCAGCAAGCCGGATTGGTTAAAGATCCAATTGCCTACCGGAGATGAGTTCAAGAAGGTTCGTAGTCTCGTTGAAGAGAACGAGCTACACACTATTTGTCAGAGTGGGAACTGCCCAAATCAGGGCGAGTGTTGGGGTGCCGGTACGGCAACTCTAATGATCCTTGGAAATGTATGTACGCGTTCCTGCCAGTTCTGTAATGTAGAGACCGGGAAACCAGAAGCCGTTGATGTGCGCGAGCCATATCGCGTTGCTCAATCTGTAAAAACCATGGGCTTAAAGCACGTGGTTATCACATCAGTTGACAGGGATGATCTTAAAGATGGAGGATCCAGAGTTTGGGCTGCAACTATTCGCCAGATCAGAAAGCACTGCCCTGAGGTTACAATTGAAACTCTTATTCCCGACTTCAAAGGACTTTGGGAGAACCTTGATCGTGTTATCGAAGTATCTCCTGAGGTTGTATCGCATAATCTGGAAACAGTTGAAAGACTCAGCCGCCAGGTTAGAATTCAGGCTCGCTATGAAAGAAGCCTTGAGGTTCTTGACCGATTAAAGAAAGGTGGAATCAATAAGACTAAATCCGGGATCATGTTGGGTCTGGGTGAGTCTGAGGATGAGATCTACAAGACCATGGATGACCTTCGATCAGTTGATTGCAACATCCTTACGATGGGACAATATCTTCAGCCAACCAGGCAGCATCTAGAAGTTCAAAAGTATGTGAGTCCGGCCGAGTTTGACCTTTACAAAGCGGTAGCTCTTGAGAAGGGATTCACTTTCGTAGAAAGCGGACCATTAGTGCGCTCATCTTATCATGCTGAACGCCACGTTTAGAGTCCGGTGAAATGATTGGCAAAGATCTTTAAGAACCAGCCTTTCACCTCTTCCATATCCAATTCCTTTCCTAGCTCTTTTTCCATTGAGGTAACTCCTTTGTCCTCAATTCCGCAAGGAATAATATGATCGAAAAAGCTCAGGTCAGTGCTGACATTCAAGGCGATCCCATGCATGGTTACGTATCGACTTGCCTTTATCCCAATTGCACAGATCTTTTTGGCGTCAGGTGAGCCTGGTCTAACCCAAACTCCGGATGCTCCTTCTAATCTTCCAGCTTCAATTTTATAAACCAATAGCACGTCAATTACAACTTGCTCGAGCGCCTCAACATAGTCCTTAAGACTCATTCCGTAAGCCTCAAGATCAAGGATAGGATAGACCACCAATTGGCCCGGACCATGAAAGGTGATATCACCTCCACGATTTGTATGAAAGAACTCCGCATCGATCGACTCAGGGTCGATCTTTAAGTTCTCTCTCTTCCCACTTTTTCCAAGAGTGTAAACGGGAGGATGCTCGCATAGAAGCAAATAGTGAATTGGATTAATCCTGTTTTCCAGAGCTGCCATGCGATTGTGCATCTTAGCCTCCAGAACATCTTCAAAAAGCTCTTCCTGTTTGTGCAGAGCTTCCAGATATTCAACTTCTTCAAGATCGAGTAGGAGCAATTCTCCTTTTAATACATCGTCGCCTTGTTCCAAAATGATGTGAATTTTTTATTGACTTTGTTTACTGAAACGTAGTATTTATCAAGCTTTGCCGGTGCGGCAATATAGTATGGGAAAGGAGCGAAAAGCTGATTTCCATTCCTGTCTTTTACTACCAGTGCATCCGAAATTGCAGAATTTGGATCATAGGTGAATCCCTCCTTCATCTGACGGCCATCAACCATGACCTTGGATTTGACCGGTCCTCTTTCCAGAAATAAAAAGTTAGTATCCGAGAAGCTTAAAGAAGGATCAATAACGAGATTGCTGTCCAGAAACAAACCGCTATACGCTCCATTTAAAAAAGAATCTGTACCGTGGATATACATGAAGTAAACTTCTGAGAAGGTATAGAAGTTCTTAAATGCTCTGACCATGTAGAGGTTCTCTGTTCTTTGCTCCTTTTCAATCCTATCTGCAATGTCATCCAATCCTGCATTACGGTAGGCATCAATGTTATTCTGTCTGGTCTTCAGGCGAATGATCAAAGCACCCTGTTTCAGGGACCTGATTTGCTCGAAAGCAATAGCTTTTGGTTTGTCCTGTCTGGTGAGTGTGTCAGACTGAGAATACAAAGCTGGTGTAAGAGCTAAAAGAAAGAAGAGTTTTGTCAGAAATTCCTTGATATTCATAGATTCAGAAACAAAGTTACGCAAGATAGTTCCTAGCTTTCCCTTAAACTAGTCATCGGCTTGCCATAAATTAAATGGGGTTTATTGAACACCATGTCTTGGCATGCATTATGCACTAGTTAAAAGCATGCCAAATACAGTAGATAATATGAAGAAGTTCCTTTTTGTTTTTTCAATTGGATTGATGGTTTCTCTTTCAGGATACTCTCAATCTAATGATCCAATGTTGAAGTTGACTGCCACAATGCAGCTGATCCAGAATCAATACGTCGATACGGTTAATCTGGACAAACTTGTAGAAAAGACCATTCGCAAAACATTGGAAACTCTTGACCCTCATTCAACTTACATTCCAAAGAGAAATCTTGAACGAGTTAATGAGCCATTAGTTGGAAACTTTGAAGGAGTTGGAATCCAGTTCAATATCCTCCGCGATACCATCATGGTTGTGCAAACCATCTCTGGTGGTCCTTCTGAGAAGGTTGGGATCATGGCTGGAGACAAGATCATTTATATTGGAGATTCGCTTGTTGCAGGAAACGGGATCACCAATAATGATGTGATCAAATCTCTGCGTGGTAAAAAGGGAACCGTTGTTGAGGTCATGATCAAGAGAGGTGGAACTGATGAGTTACTCGACTTTGAGATCACAAGAGACAAGATCCCACTTTTCAGTGTAGATGCTTCTTATATGGTTGATGATGAGACTGGTTATATCAAGATCAATCGCTTCGCTGCCAAGACTACTCAGGAGTTTGTAGAAGCATGTAATAAGTTAAGAGAAGAGGGAATGCAAAACCTGATCCTTGACTTACAGGGTAATGGTGGAGGCTACCTAAATACTGCTGTTACACTTGCAGATCAGTTTGTTGCAGATCAGCATCTGATTGTTTATACCGAAGGTGAGAACAGTCCAAAGAAAGAGCTAAACTCAAGCGCGAATGGTGTTTTTCAGGAGGGTAAACTGATTGTCCTGATTGATGAGACTTCAGCATCAGCATCAGAGATCGTTTCCGGTGCTGTGCAGGATTGGGACAGAGGATTGATCATTGGACGCAGATCTTTTGGTAAAGGGCTTGTTCAGCAACCATATAATTTGCCAGATGGCTCTGTGATCAGACTAACCATCGCCAGATACTATACCCCAAGTGGGAGGTCAATTCAGAAGCCTTATAATGAGGGTAAGAAAGAATACTACAAAGAGATCTCAGATAGATTGAACAGCGGAGAACTTATGTCGATGGACAGTATCTCTTTCCCGGATTCTTTGATGCACTACACTGAAGGTGGCAGACCAGTTTTCGGAGGTGGCGGAATCATGCCTGACTTTTTCGTTCCGATTGATACTTCTGGAATCAGCGATTACTATGCAAGCCTTATCAGAAAGGGAGTTCTATTCCAGTTTGCTCTTAGTTACCTTGACTCACATAGAGATGAAATGGAGGAAAAGTATACCGACTTATCTGCCTTTAAGGATGGATTTGAGATCACTGAAGAATTCGAACAGCAATTAATCGAATATGGCGAGGGTAAGAAAGTAGAATTCGATCAGGCGGGGTTTGATGAGTCAAAAGAGCTCCTTCATATTCAAATGAGAGCTTTACTCGCTCGTAATCTCTGGGGATCATCTGCCTACTTTGAGGTGTTTAATGAAATCAACCCAACCTTCCTGCAAGCTGTAAAGGTTTTAGAGGATAAGAAAGCCTTTAAAAAACAGGGCATTGCAGTTAATTGATTTCCTAAATTTGCAGCGCAAAATTTAGCTCAATGGCGAAGATCGGATTGTTCTACGGTACTGATACCGGAAACACAGAAACAGTATCCAAACAAATTATCGAATGGCTTGAAGCCAAAATTGGAGAAGGTCAGATCGACCTGCATGAAATCTATCAAAAGAAGAAAGAGGACATGGAGGATTATGAATACCTGATCATTGGAATGCCTACCTGGTATGATGGCGAACTTCAGGGCGATTGGGAGGAGTATCTTCCCGAATTTGAGAGCATTGACTTCAATGGAAAGAAAGTTGCCTTCTTCGGATTAGGCGATCAATATGGTTATGCCTCTTATTTCTGCGATGCCATTGGAGTATTTGCCGATATAGCTGAAGCAAATGGAGCTGATCTCTGTGGACTTACCTCTACAAAAGGTTACGAGCACGATTATTCAAAAGCCGAGAGAGGCGATCAATTTGTTGGACTTTGCCTGGATGTCGATAACCAAGAAGAGATGACAGAGGAGCGCTTGAATAAGTGGTTGCCTCAGGTTCTTCAGGAGTTCGAAATAGCCTGATTTTATTGTAAAACCAGGGAGTTAAATACATTTTTTCAAGGATTTTATTCTTTGAAACATTCTGATTTACAGTCTCGTATAGATTAGTTTGTGAAATATCTCATCTAAGGTGGTTGACAAGCCTGTGTCCAGGGTTTAATTTACCTAAGCAGCTAGTCAACATGTGCTCAATCAACACAAATCTCCTTTTGTTTCTGGTGGCTCTCTTCATCAGCATAGGATTATTTGCTCAAGATCCATATGATCCCAATCAAACAAGTTTGTATATCTCTCCTGGAGATGGCCCCGGACTCTATCTGCAAGGCTCGGGATCCGATAGTGCAATCCTGACCGTTCAGGGTAGTCTAACGATTGACGGTTCTTCATTAATTCAGGATGACAGTACACTCCTCATCTTGAAATCCACCGCAGATCAATTCAAAGGAAGTTTATTCATAATCAGTGATTCAGGTTCACTTGATTCAGATGGCTACTCTGAAGTTCAGGGAGATCTATGGAATTACGGGCAATTAAGCCATAATGGGACTTTAAAGTTTGGCGGGCCTGATACCCAAACGGTAGCTGGCTACTTTACAGACAGCAATTCCCTCAACAGTATTTTCATTTCAAAAACTCAGACAGGAGAGTTGATCTTTGTCGATTCAGCAGTTGATGTCCTGTCCAATATTGAATTTGGAGGACAGGGATGCATCATTCTAAGAGGATCAGAACTGTACTTGAAGAATCCTGACACGAATGCAATTAGCGGTTTCCTTTCCTTAGGAAGCTATGGAAGTCTATCTCAAACGATTCTAACTCTTGGTAATCAAGGAGGATTTAGAAGGGAGGTCAGAAGTGGATATTCTTATGATTTCCCAGTCAGCAATGATGCCGCATACAATCCTATCAGAGTAGAGATCATTGGTGGTCCGGATACCTCAGATGTGATCATAAGACTTGAAGATTTTGCAGGTGCAACAATTAACTACTTCAATACATTCGATAGTCTTCCATGCTCTGCAAGTCCAATTAGCCTGCAGTATGATTGCCTGCTTCAAAATGGTGTATGGAGAATAGATGGGAGAGATGATTCCCTGACTCAATACAGAGTATTTACATTCCCTGATTCCTCAAGCTTTGCTGATTGCTATCCCAGCGGGGATTTTAACTTCCGAACAGTGAGGAGCTTAACACCTTCTGGTGATTGGTCCTTATTTGTTGAGGACGTAATGGATAGTACTGATCTCTGTATGTACTACACGGCAAACCAACCTGAGAATCTAATGGGAGTTCCAATTCCTGGAGGTTCCTATACTAGTTATTCTTCTATAGGAGTAGCTGCAGGACCAGCAGGTAGCTTCACACTTCCTGTAGAATGGCTGTATTTCACAGCTAAGCCTCTTGGCCAATCTGCATTATTGGAGTGGGGAACAGGAGTAGAAATCGATAATACAGGCTTTGCTGTTTATCGAGGAACCAGCACAAATCTGTTAGAGATGGTGGATTTTGTAGACTCTAAGTCGAATCTTAATGACTTTAACCAGTATGAGTACATCGATAGAAATGTAGAACCTGGCCAAACCTATTATTATCAGTTAAAACAGATCGATCTCAATGGCAATTATGAATGGTCAAAAATCAGGTCTGTTTTTATTGAAGAGGATGATTTTGAATTCCAGGCATATCCTAACCCTACCAATTCATTTGTTAGAATTCTAGTGGGAGAGAAGGATCCGGCAAGTTTGATAGTAAACCTATTTGATCCAACGGGAATGAAGTTGAATGTACCTGTTGAAGTACAAAATCAGCAATTGATCCTAGACTTAAGAGAAATAAGTCCGGGGCAGTATTTATTAAATCTTCTAAGTCAATATGGTGAAGATCTAGGAAGCAAAACTATAATCAAAGCAGAATGACAAGGCAGCTAATTTTTTCGGTAGTGATGATGTTACTGCTATCAGTAACATCTCAAGCGCAAAACGTGGGAGTTGGTACAACCAATCCTCAATTTTTGCTAGACGTAAGGGGACGTGGAGTTGATCAGCCAGGAATGCTGAATATCAGTAACTCGAATAACACAACAGGTATTAGGATAATAAGTGGGGATTCTGTTAACCCCGCAAAGTATATCTGCTGGTCAGACGGTGAGGCTCTTAGGTTCGCCTTTGATGGACCATTTAGAGAGATCATGAGAATCCACCAGAATGGATATATCGGTTATGGCACCCAGAACCCAACTGTTCAGTTTGATATTCGAGGAAGAGATGTCAATAGCGGTGCGATCATGCACATTGGAAACTCTGATAAAAGTCAGGCAATAGGAATCTTTGGAGGAGACAGCCTTACTCCTGCAAAGTATATCTGCTGGACCGATGGCGAAGCCTTGCGTCTTGGTTTTGACAATGGAAGCTTTGATGAAAAGATGAGAATTCATACCAATGGATTTGTAGGAATCGGAACGAGCAAGCCAATTACTGCTCTGACAGTTGCCGGGCATATCACACCGGATGCTGATCTAATGTATGACCTTGGTTCTCCCACAAGACGTTACAGAATGATCTACTCAAAGCAAATGCGAGTAGATGATATGAAGATCTCTGAAGCAGATCTTGATTCCGCTCTTGCCAGAAAAATGACCGTAGATACTTTATATCTCGGCCTGGTCAGTTCTGGAAGCCTTCTCTTTTCCAGAGATTCTATGGTAAGTGGAAGCAATACTTTGATCTGGAGTCAGGATAGTGGACGCTTAGGAATTGGAGTAACAAATCCCACAAGTGCTCTTGATGTTTCCGGGAATATGAAAGTTTCAGGGTCTCCAGAATTTGGTGACAGATACTTTATGGGCTACTACAATGCCGGTTTGAATCTAAATTCAAACTTTACCGGTATCCCAATAACAAACACTTCAAGGAAAGATGCCAGTTATACCCACACACCTGGCGATACTTTTGTGACTGTTGGTCAGGATGGATACTACGAAGTCTACGTTAATGTCACTGCCTTCAATAATACTGCAAGTGGCTTCGGAGTTTCGCAATGGTGCATTAGAAAGAATGGAACCTGTATTCCAGGATCAGAAGCTGCTATGGCGCATTATAACAACAATGCCGGTGTTCAGGGAGATGACAATACCAGCATAGTGATTGTAGTTCAGCTTAGCGCAGGGGATTCAATTTCAATCGTAGGAAAGAGAAAATCGGGTACCGGAATAATCAGGACAGAATCTCAGGGATGCCGAATGTATCTCAAGAAAATATAACAAAGCAAGAATGAACCGAAGCGAGACATGAGCTGTCTCGCTTTTTTTGTGCGCTAAGGACGCGTATCTTCAAATGCAAAATTAAACACATGAGAAGTCTAATCCCCTTTTTAGCCCTTGTTGCTTTTTTGTTTTACTCATGCGGCAATGAGCCAAATGATGAGCAGACAGAGATCTCAATGGATCAGTTTAATTCTCTTATTGGAACTTGGCATTCGGCATTAGAATTTCCAAGAGCACAGTATGAAGTTTGGGAAAAGACCGAGAATGGCTTGACAGGTTATTCTTATTCAGTAAACAGACTTGGCGATACTACCATGATGGAGAACCTTGAAATCAGAGTTCTTGGTCATGAAGTGGTTTATCTTATTGAGATCCTGGGTGAAAACTCCAGGTTCGACACTTTCTACCTTGATCCGGATCATGAACATATAAGTTTCACTGATGAAGGAAATGACTTCCCACAAAGAGTAACATACGCAGTTCACGATTACGGAATTGATGTAACTCTATCCGCCGAAGGCGCAGATGATTTTGACCTTTCATTCTTTAAACTCAATGATGCTATGGCAAAGAGACAAAATAGCATGGGTAGCTATGTACAAATTGCAATAGGAGTTGAGGATATTAAAGCAGAGCAGGAATTCTTTGAGAAGTTGGGTTTTGAGACAGAGTTCTTCATGGAAGAGCCTTACCCTTTCTGTCAAATGACCAATGGGGTATTGAATCTTAATCTTGCAAAAGATGGAATGATCTATATCGGGCTGGCTTATTTCGGACCGGATATGAATAATAGCTACCAAAGAGTAAAAGAGATGGGCTATTCATTTATGATGGAGCAAACTAAAGACGATGGGAGTTTGAATTTCGCCGTGTTTGACGATCCATTTGGAAATAGTGTGGCAATTATTGATGAAGACCCAAATTCAATGACTCAACCTGACTTCAGAAAGCAATGTAATCTTGGTCAATTTGGTGAGTATACTTTGAAGACCACCGACCTAAATGAAAGTATGGCGTGGTACGAGTCTATAGGATTCGCCAATCTTGGCAAATTTTCAATGCCTTATCCATGGGCAGTAATGTCGGATGGGAATATTGTGATTGGTTTACATCAAACAGATGAAGCTGAATTTGATGTGCCAAGCATCACATTCTTCAGCATGAATACGAAGGAAATTGTAGCAGAGCTAAGAGAGAAAGGCGTCGAGATCCTAATTCCTGAGGCTTATGCAGAATTTGGAGATAACAATGCAATTGCTGTTTCTCCGGGCGGCAATCATGTAAACCTGTTCTTTGGAACCCTTTAAGGAACTTAGACAGGATTAACCTCAGAGTTTAAGGCATCCATATCTCTTACAAGGAGACGCTTGCGATCAAAGTAGATTAGATTCTCATCGCGCAATTCATTAAGAACTGTTGTAACGGTCTGACGCGAAGTACCAGTAAGGTTAGCGATTTCTTTGTGAGTAAAGAAGTTTCTAACTACAACCTCATATCCCACTTGCTCACCTCTATCTAGTGCAAGATCGTGCAGGAACTCAACGATACGGGTTCTGGCATCTTTAAAGATCAAAGACTCTAATCTTCTTTCAGTTTTGATCAGCTTTTCACCAATCAATTTAGTGATATGAAGGCTGAAGTCTTTCTCAACCATCATCATAGCTTTTGACTCTTCAACACTTCTTTCGCATAGAAGAACATCATCCATTGCCTGAGCGAAGTTTGTTCGCTTTTCCTCACCAACTATAGCAAGCTCACCAAAAACCTCTCCTCTTTGAAGAATTGCCTTGATGATCTCTTTACCATCCTCAGAGTAGGTTCCAATTTTTACCCTCCCTTCATCAATAAAGAAGATCCTATCCGATGTATCATTAGGGAAATAGATGAATTCACCCTTCTTAAAAACCGTTCTCGAACGCTTGCGCGCTTCTGGGTCCTCCTTTGTAGGACATAGAAGGTTATAGAGATTTACATTCTCGAGGTACCAGATATTTTTGGAATTATCCATAATGCTCCCGCGTATATTCGTTTAAACAACAATAACAGATTCAAGAGTCAAAGTGTTCCATTCGGGGGCCAGGTTTGGGTGTTGGGTGCCTAAATTTAAGAAAAGCAGATTAGAAAAATATCCGCTTAACATTTAAAGAGAATCCGCTATTCATTTTCATAGTCGCCTTCATGCTCTCTTTGGTTGCTACCTGCATCAAAAGATTCCTCAAATTCTGCTTTGTTGAAGCTAGGTCTTGGAAGAAAATCTTCTTTAGTAATGTAGGCAATATTTATCCTGTCGAGGCGGAATGCACGATAGTCTTCACGCATTCTGCAGTAAGCGATTAAGTGTTTCTTATTTGCTTTCACCATTAATGCCATAGGCTCAACATCCCTGCTTGATTGCCCCTTCTCTCTGGATTCATACTCCAGATGAAGGACCCTCTTCTTAGCGATGGCATTATCTATTGTTCCTAAAAGATTTGGTGAAAAGTACATTTGACGGTCCTTATTGTGCCCCCGAAAATTCTGGTTCATTCTAATTAATTCGATTCTCTAAAGAAAGAACAGCAAAGCTTGCAAAAGGTTATCACAACCTTGAAAGGGACTCTTCAAGAGCATTTAGTTTATCCTGGCCGTCTGCCAGTTTTTTGCGCTCTTTATCTACCACTTGCTCAGGAGCGTGGTTAACAAAACGGTCGTTGCTCAGCTTCTTTTCTACGGATGCGATAAAACCTTTTGTGTATTCGATCTCTTCACTCAGCCTTTTCCTTTCAGCTTCAACATCGATCTCCTGGCCGGTATTGATAAAGAACTGATGTCCTTTTACCACAAAACCTTGCAATTGTGGATCATCGGGTTTCTCTTCGATCTTATCCATCTTTTCAAGCTTTCCAAGCTTGAAGATTCCAGTCTCAAACAGGTCAAATTGTTCTCCTGAGCCAGCTATATACTGAGCTTCAACAGTATCCTTTTGCTTGACACCGTTTTGAGTTCTCACCTCTCTGATCTTAGAAATAATCTCCTTTGCCCTATCTGCCTGTTCTAACCAGTTGGAATCAAAATCATCTGCTTTTGGATACTCTGAAACCACCAGATATTCATTCACACCTCTTTCTCTTAAGTGATGCCAGATTTCTTCTGTAACAAATGGCATAAATGGATGAAGGATCTTCAATAGCTCCTCAAAGATCGATATGGTTTGCTCGTAGCTCTCAGCATCTATTGGGGAACCGTATTCAGGTTTAACCCATTCGAGATACCATGAACAGAAATCATCCCAAATGAAGGTGTAGGTATTCATTAAAGCCTCTGATAATCGATAGTCCTTGAAAGAGTTCTCAATTTCTGTAAGCTTCGAATTCTTTAGGTTTTCAAACCACTCCTGAATCCATGGATTTTCATTCTTTCCCTTTGGATCAACTTCCCAGCTCTTAATGAGCTTAAGTACGTTCCAGATCTTGTTGGTGAAGTTTCTACCTTGATCACATAGCTTTTCATCAAAGAGAAGATCGTTCCCGGCAGGAGCACTCGCAAGCATTCCAAAGCGAACACCATCAGCTCCAAACTTTCCAATTAGCTCAAGTGTGTCAGGAGAGTTGCCAAGAGATTTTGACATCTTCCTGCGCTGACTATCGCGAACCATTCCAGTGAAGTAAACTTCATTGAACGGGCGCTCATCTTTAAATTCATAACCAGCCATGACCATTCTGGCTACCCAGAAGAAGATGATATCCCAGCCTGTAACCAATACATTGGTAGGGTAGTAGTATTCGATCTCTTCATTTCCCGGATCTGTAAATCCATCAAAAACAGAAATTGGCCAAAGCCAGCTCGAAAACCATGTGTCTACAACATCGGGGTCTCTTTCAAGATCACTTAACTGTAATCCGTCATTTCCTGATTGTTTTCTAGCTATCTCCAGTGCTTCTTCGGCTGTTTCTGCTACAGCGAATTGACCGTCACCATAGTACCAGGCCGGGATCTGCTGTCCCCACCAAAGCTGACGGGAAATTGGCCAGTCTCTAAAGTTTTCCAACCAATGGCGGTAGGTGTTCAGGAACTTCTCAGGGAAGAATTTGATCTCACCTTCCAGCACCTTGGCAAGAGCAGTATTACTTAGCTCTTCCATTTTTACGAACCATTGAAGAGAAAGGCGTGATTCAACTACTGTATCTGGGTTACGCTCCGAATAGCCAACCTTGTTATTGATGGTATCTACTTTCACTAGCTGACCGAGCTTTTCGATATCATCAATGATCAGCTTTCTTGCTTCAAAGCGATCCGCTCCAATGTAATGACCTGCTTTTTCGCTTAAGCGACCATCCGCTTCAAGAATATCGATTGCTTCCAGATCATGCCTTTGACCGATCTCATAATCATTAGGGTCATGAGCCGGTGTGACCTTTAAGGCTCCTGTACCAAATTCAAGATCCACATAATCATCAGGGATAATTGGTACTTCACGATTTGCAATCGGAACGATTGCCGTTTTCCCATGAAGGTGCTTATAGCGCTCATCATCCGGATGCACGCAAATGGCAGTATCACCTAGAATTGTCTCCGGACGAGTAGTGGCGATGGTCAAAAACTCATTTGAGTCGCTTAGCTTATACTTTACATGGAAGAGTTTAGAATCCTGCTCTTTGTAAACCACCTCTTCATTTGAAAGGGTAGTTTTTGCTCTTGGATCCCAGTTGATCATTTTCAGATCGCGATAAACCAAACCCTTATTGAAAAGATCTACAAAGACCTTCACAACTGACTTGTTTAGATCATCTTCCATGGTGAAGCGCTCGCGATCCCAATCGCAGGAGGCACCTAAAGTCTTAAGCTGGCCCAGAATGATTCCGGCATACTTCTCTTTCCACTCGAAGGCTTTTTCAAGAAACTCTTCTCGAGTAATGTCCGCCTTGGTGAGTCCTTCTTCCCTAAGCTGACCAACCACCTTTGCTTCAGTAGCAATTGATGCATGATCTGTACCGGGAACCCAGCAGGCATTTTTGCCTTCCATTCTTGCTTTCCTAATCAAAACATCCTGAATGGTGTTATTCAGGACATGACCCATATGCAAGACCCCGGTCACATTTGGTGGAGGGATCACAATAGTATAGGGTTCGCGCTCATCTGGGGTGGAACGGAAAAATCCTCGATCCAACCACTCTTGATAGATTCGCGATTCAACTGTAGAAGGGTCAAAATTCTTAGGAATGGACATGCCTTGGTAATAAATTTTAGCCTCCAAAGGTAGAAATAGTAAGCATGAAAATTAAGCCCTGAAAGCGATCAAATACACAGCCAAATGACGATTGAAAAATTAAAGACTTTAGGGATTGCCGGTGTTGACTATGGAAGCAAACTTGCAGGTACAACCGCCATCAGTTTTATTGATCGTAATGGTGATCTCCAATGCCTGCAATCTGAAAAGAAGCAGGATGCTGATCAATGGTTACTAGAGCGAATGGGGGAGCATATGATCCAATCAGTTTTTATCGATGCTCCCTTAAGTCTGCCTATTCGCTACAGCACTGGAAAAGGAGATGAGTTCTTTTATCGCAAAGGGGATAAAGAGCTTTCAGCTATGTCGCCTATGTTTTTGGGAGGCCTTACGGCCCGATCTATGAAACTGGCAGATCAGCTTAAAAAAGAAAGAGTCGAGTGTCATGAGATCTATCCTGGTGATCTAGCCCGTCATTTAAATCTTAAATCAATCGGTTACAAAGCCAAAGGCCTTGGTGATTGTCTTAAACAGATCTCTTCGGTTGATGAGCTGGGAGAGCTAGCATCCAGACAGCAGATCAGTAATTGGCACCGATTTGATTCGCTCCTGGCATTGATCATAGCTAAGGCATTTACGCAAGGGAATGCTCAGAAAATCGGTGATGCGGAAGAAGGGCAGATCATAGTCTATAGGCCCGAACAGGGCCAAACTATTTAGGCAAAGTCTTGTTCGATTGCCATATGTCCAAAAGGCTAAGACTAATTCTTGGAGACCAGTTAAATATCCAGCACTCATGGTTCGAGCAGAGTGATGAGAATACTACGTATTTGATGATCGAGTCCAGATCTGAAACAGATTACGCGCGTCATCATATTCAAAAGGTCGTGGCTTTTTTTTCCGCAATGCGGGAGTTTGCTGCCATACTTGAAAAGAGGGGGCACCGAATAATTTACCTGCAACTTGATGATCAAGCCAACAAGGGCAGTTTAGATTCCAACATCATCTCAATCGTAGAGAAGGAAGGCTTCGATCAACTTGAACTAATGGAGCCCGATGAGTACCGGGTTGATCAGGTTTTTAAGAAGTTGCAAGGAGAGCTTCCAATTGATGTGAGCATCTGTGATTCTGAGCATTTTCTTACCTCCAGAACCTATTTGGAAAATTTCTTTGAGGGGAAGAAGATGTGGCTAATGGAGAGTTTTTATCGCTCCATGAGGAAGAAATATCAGATCATGATGGATGGGGATAAGCCCTTAACGGGCAGATGGAATTACGATGCTGAGAACAGGAAAAAGATCCCAAAGGACTGGGAGATCCCGGATCCATTAATATTCAATAGGGATGTTTCAGGTATCGTTTCGATGCTTGAGAACGAAGGAGTAGAGACGATAGGGAATATAGAATCTGATCAATTCATTTGGCCGGTAACCAGAGATGAAGCTCTGGACCTATTCGACTTCTTCCTAAAGAATTGCTTCCAATACTTCGGGGTTTATCAGGATTCAATTGACTCCAGGTCCTGGTCGGTTTACCATTCCAGAATATCATTTGCATTGAATTCAAAGTTGATCAGTCCGCTCGAAATAGTGAACAGGGCAGTAGAGTATTGGGAAGGACACGAAGAAATTGATATCGCCCAGGTTGAGGGATTTGTAAGGCAGATCATCGGCTGGCGCGAGTACATGAGAGGAATATACTGGGCGAAGATGCCCGAGTATGCAGAATTGAATTTCTTTGGTCACGACAGAAAACTCCCCAAGTATTTCTGGACGGGCAAAACGAAAATGAATTGCGTGAAACAGGCAGTAGATCAATCTTTAGATCACGCTTATGCTCATCACATTCAGCGCTTAATGGTTACCGGGAACTTCATGCTTCTGGCAGGAGTGCATCCTGATGAGGCAGATGCCTGGTATCTCGGAATTTACATCGATGCTCTTGAGTGGGTAGAGATCACTAATACCAGAGGAATGAGCCAGTTCGCTGATGGGGGAATTGTAGGAACAAAACCCTACGTATCTTCTGCTTCTTACATCAATAAAATGGGGAACCTGTGTTCAGGATGCCACTATAATTTGAAGACTAAACTGGACGAAGATTCCTGTCCTTTCAATACCCTGTACTGGCGATTCTATAATCTTCAAAGAGATAAGCTTGAGAAGAATCCAAGAATTGGAATGATGTACCGAACCTGGGATAAGATGAATGGAAAAGAAGAGATATTGTCAAAAGCAGAGGAATTGCTTGCTAATATTGAAGAACTATAATGAAGATCTATTTAGAATCTGAAGTTGAGAAAAAGGCCTCCGAGGTATTTTCCTTATTCAACAAGGATCTATTTCTTAAACTGGCTCCACCATTCCCTCCATCCAGGCTTATTCGCTTTGATGGCTCAAAGAGAGGAGATCTCGTTCACCTTCAGGTATGGAATGGTGGCTGGCAGGATTGGATCTCTGAAATCATTGCAGATGGGGAGTCTGAGAATTCTTTCTACTTCGTTGATCAGGGAACCAAACTTCCATGGCCTTTGAAAGAGTGGAATCACAGACATGTGGTTAAAGCTGGTCTGGACGGTGGATCTGTGATCGTGGATCATATTGAGTATTCTACTGGTTCAAATGTCCTTGATAAAATGATCTTTCCCTTCCTGAAGGCCCAGTTCAAGTATCGTCAGCCGATATATAAGAAAGAGTTCAAAGCCACTAACAATTGATCAGATGAAGAAGACTGCAATTGTAATTGGTGCTGGAATTGGTGGACTATCCACCGCATGCAGATTAGCCAATAAGGGCTTTGAAGTGACGATCTTTGAGGCTAGCAACAATCCCGGTGGGAAAGCAGCCGAGATGCGGATGGGAGAGTATCGATTTGATATGGGCCCTTCGCTGTTCACGATGCCCGAGTTACTTGACAAACTCTTCAAGGATTGTGGAAAGGATCCCGCAAACTATTACTCCTACGATAAGCTGGATGTTATCACGCGATACCATTATCCGGATGGAACAGTGGTGAATGCATATTCTGAACCTGAGAAGCTAGCTGATGAATTTGAGGCGGTGTTAGGAGAGGACAAGAAGAATGTGATGAGCTTTCTAAAGAAAGCCAGGCAACAATATGAGCTCACAGCAGATATGTTCCTCTTTGGCTCAATGCATAAATTTTCAAACTACATTTCTCCAGCGGCCTGGAAGATCTTTTTTCAGAGTTATAAGCTCGACTTCTGGAGAAGCATGCACAGCACTAATAAGAGCAGGTTCAAAGATGATAGAACAGTACAGCTCTTCGATCGATATGCTACTTACAATGGATCTGATCCCTATCGCGCTCCCGGGACATTAAATCTCATCGCACATCTTGAGCATAATATTGGAGCATTCTTTTTAAAAGGAGGAATGCATCAGATAAGCAAGTCACTGGAAGCTTTAGCTAAAGACCTTGGGGTAAAGATCGAGTACGGGAAAAAGGTTGATGAGATACTGGTGAGAAACAAGCTTGCAAGAGGGATTAGAATAGGGGAGGAAGAGATAGATGCTGGGCTTGTAGTGAGTAATATGGATATCGTTCCTACCTACAAAAATTTGCTCCCCCATCTCAAGCCAAGAGCGGGAGTAATTGGGCAGGAGCGATCTACTTCAGCAATGATCTTCTTTTGGGCAATGGATAAAGAGGTTCCAGATCTCGAATTGCACAACATCTTTTTCGCGGAGAATTACAAGAAGGAGTTTGAAGCCATGAAGCATGGAGGCCTTTCAGATGACTTAACTGTATACCTATATATCTCAAGTCTGAGTAATCAGAAAGATGCTGCAAAGGGAGGTCAGAACTGGTTTGTGATGGTAAATGCGCCTGCTGATTTTGGGCAGGATTGGAATGCTTTGAGGAAATCGGCCCGAAGGGCTATAATTGAAAAATTGGAGAAGCAGTTTGGAACAGATCTGGAGAAACACATTGTTGCTGAAGATTTTCTTGATCCTACGAGAATAGAGAGCAGAACCAGTTCTTTTCAGGGTGCATTATACGGAGCGAGTTCTAATCAAATGTTATCTGCATTTTTGAGGCACCCAAATTTTCACCCACAGATCAAAAATCTATTCTTTTGTGGAGGAAGTGTACATCCCGGAGGTGGTATACCTTTGTGTTTGGCCTCCGCCCAAATCATTGACAATTTGATATGATCAAGTTCCCCCCATCAAAGTCTACCCTAAGTTTTAGTTTGATCACTGTTTATCTGGTCGGTATTGTAGGATTGAGTATTCCTCAAACCTCTTCATTCTTTGCTCAGTTAACACCCTTAAACCTTATCTACACCCTTACTTTGATCCTGCTTGCTCAGAATAAGTTGGGCATGAGGTTTTGGTTAGGATTGAGTTTTGTATTTATCGCCGGAATGATGGTTGAGATCATTGGAGTGGAAACTGGATTTCCATTTGGAGCATATCATTACACTGATCTGCTTGGACCATCGATTGTTGGAGTTCCCTGGATGATGGGAGTCAACTGGGTCATTGTGATTCTTTGTACCTGGGCTATAGCATGCAGGCTAACGAATAACATGTGGATTGCATCATTTATCGGGGCAGGCCTAACTGTGCTGTTAGATCTCCTGATTGAGCCATTCGCCATCAATTATGGATTGTGGGTTTGGGATGCTGGTTTACCTCCTATGCAGAATTACCTGGGTTGGTTTGCAAGCGCTTTCATTATGCTGCTTGTATTCAACATAATTACCGGAAAGGTCAGAAACAGCATTGCTGAGTTAAGCTACCTCGTAATGACCTTCTTCTTTGGGGCTTTGCTTTTGATACCAAAAGCGATTGAAGCTTTTACCTGATCAAGGTTACAGTTCCTTTCTGGAAGTGCTCTTCACCTGAGATAGTAGAGAATCCGCCTACATAATAGGTGTATGTAGCAATTGGTTGAGGCTGCCCTTTATAGGTTCCATCCCAGCCAATTGGGTCATCTGACTCAATATCGTACACTAGTTCACCCCATCTGTTATAAACCTGGAAGATGGTAATATCCCATTGCCCCGGATTCAGAACTCGATAGATATCGTTTACACCGTCTCCATTTGGTGAGAAGGCAGTAGGCAGAGTGAATGTCTGGTCTGGTTGGATAACATATACCGTAACTGAATCTACATCGGTACAACCTGAGTCGGAAGTAGCAGTAAGCTCATAGGTGGTTGTTTGCTCGATAGCAACAACATTTGAGCTGGAAGCGAATGCATTATCCAGGTAGTCAAATGGTCTCCACCGATAAGTAACTGCAGGATCACCGCCGGCAAAAATTCTTGAATTTTCAAGGTAGATCACGGTATCTGGAGTAGCTGTAGCTGTAACTTCAAAATCAATTGGTACAACCACAATAGTCCCAGTTCCCTGGCACCCAAATGCATCAGTTACGGAGAGATTATAAGCCGTTGCAATGTCTGGACCGGCCCAAATACTCTGGCTAGTCTCTCCTGTGCTCCATAGATAAGTAAGGTTAGGAGGAGTGCTTGGTCCAACAAGGAAAACACTATCCCCAAGGCAAACTGAGCGTTGAGGGTTATTAGGGAAGACTATTGGGTTTGGTCGTACGCTGAGATCCGTTCTGTGAATAGAATCACAACCATTAGCCGCTACCAAGGTGTCGTAATAAACGCCTGGTTGAGTTTGGAATCCGCCTCCGGCGAAATAGCTATCACCATCGCAGATTGTAATACTCGCCTGACCATTCCTTGGATTGATGATTCTAAGTTGGGTTGACAGAATAGAGTCACATCCACTAACAGCTGTGATGGTATCGATATAGATCCCTGCGGAGTTCTGCCAATCACCTCCGAGGAAGATTGAATCTCCTGCACAAATGCTTGTTGTTGTGGAGCCGTTAACCGGCTGGACGACGGTCAGGGCAGTTTCGTGAATAGAATCACAAAGCTGAGCTGATACTCCAGTGTCGTAATATGAACCGGAAGTAAATCTCCATTCTCCACCAAGGAAAGCGCTATCTCCAGAGCAAATGCTCTGGGCAGAGTTTGTTCTAACGATCGGTATAACGGTTAGCTGAGTTTCATGAACCGAGTCGCAAAAGCTTGCAGACAGCAGAGTATCGAAGTAATTGCCAGTAGTTGTTTGCCAACTGCCGCCTGCAAAAACACTGTCACCTTCACAAATGCTTATTGGCTGACTAGTAAAGATTGGAACAATAACAGTAAGATCAGTAGAGTAGAAGGAATCACAACTAAGGCTGCTAATCAAAGTATCAGTATAAATGCCGGAGGTGTATCTCCATGATCCGGCGAGGAAAATTGAATCGCCCTGACAAATGCTTGAAACCGCAGTATCAAAAACAGGTGGGATAACACTTAGATCTGTTTCAATGATACTATCACAACCATTACTTGTAGAAAGGGTGTCGTAATATAAACCAGGTGAAGTTTGCCAATCTCCTCCTACAAATGCCGAATCTCCCTGGCAAATAGCAATCAACACCGGTGTAGTTGGTGTAGCTAGGATCGTTAGGCTTGTTATTATCACACTATCACAAGTGAATTGATTTGGAATAGTGTCGAAATAGGTTCCTGCTGTATCCTGCCACGCTCCCTGAAGGAATACGCTATCTCCAGGACAAATTGCCACACTCTGATTTGATTGAGTATTTGGATTAACAGTTAACTGAGTAGCAACGATGGAATCACAGGTACCAGCGCTTATTGTATCGAAATAGGTGCCTGTAGTATCCTGCCATGCGCCCTGAGCAAAGAAGCTATCCCCCTGGCAAATGACTACTGGTACAAATGTGACCGTGGCGGATCCTACAGTAAGGTCTATCTCTACGATCGAATCACATCCAATCACAGAACTTAAGGTATCAAAGTAAATTCCTGATGTGTATCTCCATTGACCACCAATGAAGATGCTATCACCAGAGCAAATGAATGAAGAAGTTGAATCCAGAGTAGGAGCATTAAAGATCGCTTCTGCCACGAAGATCACACTATCACAACTAGAAGCTCCTCCCAGAGTATCAAAATAGATACCTGGCATAGTCACACTCAAGCCATCGAAGACGAAAATGGTATCTCCTATACAACCAACAAATACAGAAGAATCATAAGTTGGGGATTCCACAGTAAGAGTTAATTGAACTATACTATCGCAGGTATTGGTACCGGTTAGGGTATCAAAATATACTCCGGCTGTATCTCTCCAAATTCCTCCAAATAATAGGGAGTCACCAAGGCAGACAGAGTTAGAAACCGAATTGACTACGGGGTTTATAAGCGTAAGAATTACAGTGGATCTAATAGAGTCACATCCCAATGAGCTCAATAAAGTATCACGATATGTGCCTGCGGTACTCTCGTAATTTCCATGGATTAGAACAGAATCTCCTGAACATATGGATAGTGAATCGAGAGTATCAGAAGCATAGATCACATTAAGAGCAGTAAAGATCAAACTATCACATCCATCAACAGTAGTAAATGCATCTGAGTAACCATCAGGGCTATTTTGCCATCCGCCTCCGGCGTAAAAGCTATCTCCCTCGCAAATTGTAACGGCTCTGAAATAGTCATAAACTGAATCAAGTGATAGAGTTGTGATCAAAAGTGAGTCACAGCCACCGCTATTTGTAAATGTATCTACATAAGTCCCCGCACTTGATCTCCATGCTCCGGCAATAAACAAGCTATCCCCCTGGCAAACAGATGTGTCGACCAGAGTGCTATCGGCCCCACCAAAAGGCATACAGTTGTTACTCATGGTGCTGATCCATGCAGCATTGGCAGGACTGTTCGGTGCTCCTGGTGTTTCATTAGCTGGAGCTGGTCCACTAGCCCAGTTGGCCTGAGAGTATGGATCGTTAGTTACTGTATTGTCATTATAGAAAACTGTTCCACCGGCAGATCCAGCGAAATAGATAATGTTGTTCATGTTGTTAGAGCCCCATGACACAGCATGATGCGGAACACCGAGGTTATTTGGATCTCTTGTTTGATATGAGTCCTGACTATTATTCATTGATTGAGTAGACCAGGCACCTGAGGGGCTAAATGTTAGACCGACATATGATGGGTTTGTAGAACTTGGCTGCCCGCCTGCCCCATCAAGCAGTGGGTTCCACTCTGGAAGGATATAAACACAATCTCCATTTGCATCCGTAGGGTCATCTGGAGGAAGAGATTGATTCTTATCACCGGAGTTATATACTACAATGATGGCTCCCATTTTAACACAAGCCCACTGAGGGTCGAATCCAAATCGAATACAACCAGGAGCGATTCCCTGTCCCGTTCCCGGTGCAAAGGTCCCATTGTTGTCATCAATAATCCAACCTCGAATATCTACGCAATTTGAATCGCAAGTGGGATTTCCTATAACAAGTAGCTCGGCATATTCACGAGCTCCGCCTGGTCCTTGAGAGATCTCATTGACCACAAGTTGGGCGAAGATTGATGATGGTAGCAGTAATAGAACTAAGAAAGAAAGTATTCTTCTTTTCATTTCAGGGATTATAGCTGCAAAAATAATGTAATGTACCGGTGAATGGGAGTTAAGATAACGTGAATTATGAGTAGACGGCGACAATAGATATTAGGATGTCAACATGGCATTTTGTTAATCCTTTTCTACCAGTTTAGTGTCATAATGTTAAAGCTTTTGGTAAATTTGTTAAACAACATGAAACCTTTTAATATAAAAGCAGGTTGTTCAATTAAATTATAAGTCGTGAGCAAGTATTCAATAAGAGATATAGAGGAGTTATCGGGAATCAAGGCGCATACCTTGAGGATATGGGAGCAGCGATATAACATCGTTCAACCATTGCGTACGGATACTAATATTCGATACTACACAGATGAACAACTTAAGCTGATCCTAAATATTAGCCTTCTTAACAAGAATGGTCTTCGGATTTCACAAATCGCGAAGATGGAAGATAATGAGCGTGATCAGGCTATTGCACTTATTGACAATAAGGATCTTCAGTTTGAAAATCAAATCAAGTCTCTGACCTTCAGCATGATAGATATGCGTGAGGATCAGTTTGAAAAGATTGTCAATACAAGCATTTTACAATTGGGTTTTGAAACCACGATGATCAGTATCATCTATCCTTTTCTGGAAAGAGTTGGCACATTGTGGCGTTCCGGGGCGATCTCACCTGCACAAGAGCATTTCATTTCAAACCTTATCCGCCAGAAAATCATAGTTGCCATTGATGGCCAAATGGCTGTAAATCATAGCTCTTCAAATAAATTTGTTCTTTGTACTCCGGAAGGTGATCTTCATGAACTTTCCTTGCTGTTCATGCACTATTTGCTAAGATCAAGAGGTATAAATTCAATTTACCTGGGTGCAACAGTACCATATAAGGATTTACTCAATGTTGTAGAGACCCATAAGCCAGACTACTTATTCATGGTATTTATGGTCAAGCCAAATAGAACAACTGTTTCTGCTTATCTACAGCAGCTAGCAAAGGACTTTACAAAGCAGCAGATACTTGTTTCTGGGGCGAAAGTTCTAAGTAAGCCGGAGTTGGTTCCAGATGAGATCCGTCTAATAAAATCCTTTGACGACTCCGTAGCCTTTGTAGAGTCGATCTCAAATTCTGTTTAAGGTTTTTTAGAAGAAATTAAACAGTTTTCTTGCGCAGTATTTTTTTGTTTAATAGTTTAGTGGAAACATTAGACAAAATGGCTACTCAAACAACTCAAGCACTAGAAAAAGAAATCGTAGGATACACTAGCATCCTTAAGCCTTTCGCCTTAAACCTTACCAGAAATGAAGAGGAAAGTGAGGACCTGATCCAGGATACGGTTTTCAGAGCTCTATCAAATCTTGACAAGTTTGCTGAGGGTACCAATCTTAAAGCGTGGTTGTTCACGATCATGAAGAATATTTTCATTAACAACTATCGTCGTAAGATGAAGCGCAATATCATTAATGACCACACTGCTAATAGCTACTACATTAACAGCGGAGAGCAGACGATCAGCAATGGTGCGGAGCGTACCTTTCTAATGGAAAATCTTCAGAAAGCAATGAAGGAAGTAAATCCTGATTATGGGATTCCTTTTATGATGTACTATGAAGGTTTTAAATACCATGAGATAGCTGAAAAACTAAACCTGCCTTTAGGTACAGTAAAAAGTCGAATCTTCTTTGCCAGAAAGGAATTGAAAGCAAGTCTTAAGAAGGTAGGGATCACAAATTCTCGTGTTTAAGATTTTTCTCTTTTTGTTGGAAAATTCCCAACAAAAAGCTAAACAAAGCACTCACAGTCATGTTCTTTAACTGTGAGAAATCAAATCAACATTATCGGTTCTGGCTTCGCCGGAATTTCAGCAGCAGCACATCTTGCGTCCAAGGGATATAGCGTAGATGTTTTTGAAAAGAATGAAGGTCCCGGAGGACGAGCAAGCGTTTTCGAATCCAATGGCTTCAAGTTCGATATGGGACCAAGTTGGTACTGGATGCCTGGTGTCTTCGAGCAGTTCTTCAATCACTTTGGCAGTAAAGTCTCTGACCACTATAATCTATTGCGCTTAGATCCGGGATACAGGATCTATTTCGGGAAAGATGATATTGTAGATATCCCTGCTAGCATGTCTGAGCTGAGAGACCTTTTTGAATCTCTAGAGCCTGGTAGCGCTAAAAAGCTGGATAAGTTTCTCGCTGAAGCAGAGTACAAATACGAGAAGGGAATAAATGATCTGGTGCACAAGCCAAGCAGATCAATATTTGAGTTTGCAGATGTTACCCTTCTTAAAGACCTGTTTCGTCTGCAGTTATTCTCTTCAATCAGGAATCATGTTCATTCAATGTTCAAGAATGACAAGATCCGCAAGATCCTTGAGTTTCCAGTTTATTTCCTGGGTGCATTACCTGAAAATACTCCCGCTCTTTATTCCTTAATGAATTATGCCGATCTCAGTCTTGGTACCTGGTACCCTCAAGGTGGAATGCATGAGATCATAAAGGGAATGGTAAGAGTGGCTGAGCAGCAAGGTGCTCGTTTCCATTACAATTCTGCAGTTGACTCAATTCCTGTCTCAAATGGAATTGTAAATGGACTGATGGTAAACAACGAATTGAAGCAAAGCAATGTAGTTGTTGCCGGGGCAGATTATCACCACGTGGACCAATATCTTCTTGAAAAACCTTACAGGAATTACGATGAAAAGTATTGGGATAAGCGAGTGATGGCACCTTCTTCACTCATATTCTATATGGGAATTGATAAGAAGCTTGAAGGATTAGAACATCACAATCTCTTCTTTGATAAGTCCTTTGAAATTTTTGCTAGAGAGATCTACAGCAGTCCGCAATGGCCAACAGATCCATTGTTTTACGTCTCATGTACTTCCAAAACAGATCCAAGTGTTGCTCCTGAAGGTCAGGAAAACATGTTCATCCTGGTACCCGTAGCACCGGGATTGGAGGATACAGATGAAGTAAGAGAACAACTTTACGACCTGGTCATGGATCGACTCGAGTCATTAACTGGCCAGAAGATCAAGGAGCATGTGATCTATAGAAGGTCATTTGCTCATAGAGATTTCAAAGAAAGATACCATGCATTCAAAGGCAATGCTTACGGTTTGGCCAATACACTTTTCCAAACTGCAATATTTAAACCAAGCTTAACAAACAAGAACCTGAAAAATCTGTTTTACACCGGTCAATTGACAGTTCCCGGACCTGGTGTACCACCTTCCATTATATCCGGTGAGGTTGTTAGTAAGGAGATTGAGAAAGACTTCCCATTAAACTCTCAGGGTGCAAGCACAAAAAAAGATAAATATGAAAGCGTTATTTGACCAAACCGCCAGACAGTGCAGTAGACTTATTACAGAGGCTTACTCCACTTCATTTACCCTAGGAATTAAAACCCTGGATAAATCGCTTCATGATCCAATCTTTAGCATTTATGGATTTGTGCGATATGCCGATGAGATCGTTGACACCTTCTATGGCTTTGATCAAAAGGAGCTTTTGTTAAAGTTCAAAGAGGATACTTATAAAGCAATTGAGGAGGGAATCAGTCTAAATCCAATTCTTAATAGCTATCAGTGGGTAGTAAATAAGTATGGAATCGAAAATGACTTAACAGAAGCTTTCTTCGACAGCATGGAAACTGATCTGTATCAGGATGATCACAATCAGGGTTCATATGAGGAATACATCTACGGTTCGGCAGAGGTTGTTGGATTAATGTGTCTGAGGGTCTTTGTAGAAGGGGATAAGGAGCTTTTTGACAGCTTGAAAGCGCCAGCAAAAAGTTTGGGTGCAGCATTTCAAAAAGTGAACTTCCTACGTGACATGGGCTCTGACTTTGATGATAGAGGTAGAACATATTTCCCGGGGGTTGATTTCCAAAACTTTGATCGAGATCAAAAGCACCAGATTGAGGAGGATATACTTAAGGACTTTAATGACGCTTACAATGGTATCATCAATCTACCTAAGTCAAGTAGGTTAGGAGTTTATCTCGCTTACAGATACTACCGAGCCCTGTTTAAAAGGATTCAGAAGTCTTCTGTTAGCTGTGTTAAAGAACAGCGAATCCGAGTTCCGGATGCGAACAAGGTTGGAATCCTTCTTAGCACATATTTACAGGCAAAGTTTAGTTTCTAGATGTCGACCTATCTCGCCATCAATCTTTTTACCATTCTTGTGCCATTGCTTTTGAGCTTTGACAAGCGAGTTTCTTTCTATAAGAAGTTTGTTTGGCTCTTGCCAGCAATCGGAATAAGTGCTTTTTTATTTATCGTTTGGGATCACATTTTCACGGTAAATGGTGTATGGTCTTTCAATCCCGAGCATCTGGTTGGAGTAGACATCTTTGATCTGCCATTGGAAGAATTGCTGTTCTTTGTCACAGTACCATACGCCTGTGTTTTCATTTATGAGACCTTAAACGAGTACTGGAACAAGGACCTTTTCAAAGCAGCCAGTCCGTATATTTTTTGGGGGATTGTAATAGCACTAATTGCCCTAGCACTGATATATAATGATCGGGCTTATACGATGGTGAATGCCTGGTTTGCTGTTGCTGTTTGTTTACTGCATTTCACCTGGTTCCGATATGAGAAGTTTGGGTTTTTTATGAGAGCCTATCTGGTAAGTTTGATTCCCTTTCTTATAGTAAATGGTATCCTAACCTACCTGCCGGTAGTGATGTATAACAATGCGGAGAATCTTGGAATTAGAATAGTCTCTATTCCTGTTGAGGATACTGTGTATGCCTTTTCTCTATTGCTGTTAACCATCAGTTTGTTTGAGCGCTTTCAATTGATAGGTGCAAAAAAGAAAATGACTTATGGGGTTGCTAGTTGATATAGGTCTTGTGGCAATTGCTTTCTTTGGAATGGAAGGTGTTGCATGGTTCACCCACAAGTATGTTATGCATGGTTTTTTGTGGTCATGGCATAAGGATCACCACGATCACAAGAGAACACTATTTGAGGTGAATGATCTCTTTTCTGTGGTTTTTAGTATTCCTGCGATAGTTTTTATCATCATTGGACTGAACTATCCAAGCTTGTATTTCTTATTCCCTCTAGGAATTGGAATTACATTCTATGGTGTTTTTTATTTCGTCTTTCATGATGTCATAGTCCATAGAAGGATCAAACTTCCATTTAAAGCCAGATCAGATTACATGAAAAGGATTATGTCTGCACATTATCACCACCATACTAAACACAGTAGGGAAGATTGTGAGGCTTTTGGCTTTTTATACGCGCCCAAAAAGTACGCCCCAAGAAGAAGTAAATCATGAAAAAAATAGCAAGACTAGCGCTGCTCATTTCGCTTGCTTTTACCACCACTTTTACAGTTTTTTCTCAGACAGGAATCATCAAAGGAAGGATCTCAGACCCGGTCAACAATGAGCCTATTCCCTTTGCTAATGTGGTCATTCAGGAAACTACGAATGGAGTAACTTCAGATATTGACGGGAATTATATTCTTGAGAATCTAGAACCGGGCTTGTATAATGTTCAGGCCTCTTACCTGGGATATGAGACTAAGGTTGTAACCGAAGTGCAGGTCTCAAATTCAAAACCTGCATTGATCGACTTTAAATTAGAACCTTCTATAAAGGAAGTTGATGAGGTTACCGTAACTGCAAATCCATTTGCGAAATCTGACGAAAGCCCAACATCCTTGAGGACAATTGGGGTTAACGAGATTCAACGATATCCGGGAGGGAATAGAGATATCTCAAGAATGATCCAATCATTACCGGGAGTAAGCACAACGGTAGCTTTTAGAAATGATATCCTCGTAAGGGGAGGTGCCCCGGCAGAAAATTCATTCTTTGTAGATGGGATTGAAATTCCAACGATCAATCACTTTTCTACTCAAGGAGCAACAGGCGGTCCAATTGGTCTCATCAATGTGGATCTGATCAAGGAAGTGGATTTTTACACTGGAGGCTTCCCAGTGAACAGAGGAAATGCACTGAGCTCTGTGATGGACCTGAAGCTCCGCGATGGTAGAGATGATCGCTTTGGAGTGACCTTTACTCTTGGGGCAAGTGAGGCGGGACTTACACTTGAATCCCCAACCGGAAAGAACGGATCGATTATTTTTTCAGCAAGGAGATCATACTTACAATTCTTATTCAAGCTCTTCAAGCTACCATTTCTGCCTACTTATAATGACTTCCAGCTAAAGCAAAAATTAAAGTTTGGATCGCAACACGAACTGACATTATTGGGGATTGGAACCTATGATGATCTTGGTCTGAACAACAATACCAATGGAACAGAAGATGAGATCTTTCTGCTCAACAATATCCCTGAGCAAATCCAATGGAGTTACATTGTAGGTGCGAGGTACCGTTACTTCACGCAAAACAGTGTTTGGACCTTTGTAGCGAGCAGAAATCACTTCGACAATGAGGCAGTGAAGTATGTAAACAATGATAGAAGCTCGGAAGAGAATCTTCAGTTCAATTATGCTTCATCAGAAGCCGAGACGAAAGTTCGAATTGAGAACGACTACAGATTCAATGGTTTCAAACTGAATACCGGGGTAGCTTATCAATTTGTTCAATACACAAACTCATCCAATATTTTACAGGAGGATGGGAGCCGATTTATTTACTCAAGCAAGGTAAACTTTCACAAGTACGGTTTCTTTGGAAACATAAGCAGAGGTTTCATCGATGAGAACCTGAAGGTCAGCCTCGGAATTAGGTTTGACGGGAATAGCTTTTCCTCAAACATGGCAAACCTCTTCAAGCAGTTCTCTCCTCGATTGGCAATTTCGTACAACTTTCTTCCACGCTGGTCAATTAATTTCAATACCGGGTTCTACCATCAATTACCACCATATACTTCGATTGGATACAGAGATGAGAGTGGAGATCTTGTGAATCAGGACAGGCTGGAGTACATGAATAACTACCAGTTTGTTTTAGGTGTTGAGCATGTAACAAAATGGAATGCGAAGATTGGGATTGAAGGATTCGTAAAGATCTATGATAACTATCCATTCTTGCTTGATGACTCCATTTCACTATCCAATTTAGGTGGAGATTTCGGAGTAATTGGAGCAGAAAATGCAGTCTCAAACAGTGAGGGAAGAGCTTATGGAATGGAGTTACTCTATCAGCAAAAGCTATGGCGTGGATTTTACGGAATAGTGAGCTATACTCTTTTCTGGAGCGAGTTTAGGGACAAGAATGGCTCATTTGTGCCTTCAGCCTGGGATGCTCGTCATGTAATAAGCATGACTGGAGGTAAGAAGTTTAACAAGAACTGGGAATTGGGTGTTCGATGGGTGATTTCTGGAGGTAGCCCCTACACACCAATAGATCAACCTTACAGTTCAATCATCGAGGTATGGAATGCAAATCAGCAAGGAGTTCCTGATTATGACCTCCTAAATACTGAGAGATTGCCATGGTTTCACCAGCTTGATGTTAGGGTTGATAAGAAGTGGTTCTTTAAGAGCTGGTCTCTTAACATGTATCTCGACATCCAGAACTTTTACAATTTTGAGGCTGTAAAGCCAGATGTCTTAACAGTTGAAAGAGATGCGAGTGGTGATCCTGTTGTGAATCCAAATGATCAAACCAGATATAACTCCTATTTCATTGAAGATGCTGCGGGGCAGGTACTGCCTAGTATTGGAGTGATCGTAGCTTATTAGGCTTCATTCAACTCAACAATCAGGTCTGGGTCGATTGAACTACTTACAGGACATGATTTAGCTGCAACCAATAGTTTCCCACGATCCTCTTTTAATAAGGAGTTTGGAAAAGTGATCTCCATTTTAATACTCGCAATTTTGCGAGGGTCGGAATGCATGATCTTTTCCATTTGGATCTCGGTGCCTTCCATATCAATTTCATTATCCAGGGCATAAATGCCCATGATTGTAAGAATACAAGATGCTAGAGAGGAGGCCATCAGATCAGTAGGGGAGAAAGATTGACCTTGACCACGATTATCAACTGGAGCATCAGTTATTATTTCAGCTCCGGAACGATTGTGATAAAGCCTTGTACGTAAACCCCCTAAATATTGAATATTGGCTGTCATTGGCTTTGATTTTGACTAAATTTAGAAACTAATTAAAGGGAATAATTGTATTTCTGTAGTGGTGAGAATTCTACTCTTTATATCGATTCTATTTCTGCCTCTTGCTTCATCGGCGCAAACCAAAAAGGAGTTAAGAGAAATTGAGTTAAAAGGGATCGTTTACAAGAACGAATTCAGTTTTGGAGCCAGGGTGAATACCAATGGCTACACCGCCTTTGGAGAGATCGCGAGATTTCGAAAGGTTGATCTGAAGCAGGTTTTCCAGATCGAATACACCTATTTCAAAAGCTTCAAAGAGAAAAAGCAGCCAGTTCTGTTCAGCCCAAGCACCTTCGGAAGCAAAAAGGACTACTTCTACGGTAAACGGAACAACTTCTGGACATTTAGATTCAATTTTGGCTACAGGAAAGAAATTGCCGGAAAAGCTGATAAGAAGGGAGTTACACTTTCCATGGTTTACATGGGAGGGATATCATTGGGCTTTTTGAAACCCTATTACCTTAACCTTGCTATACCTGGTGCAGAACCATCAGATCAACCATATAGCCAGCCGGAAAAGTATTCTCAGGAGAATGCTGAGAGATTTTTGGATAAATCACAGATAGACGGAGCCTCAGGAATCAGATATGGCTGGAGTGATATTGAACCTGTTCCCGGTGCACACGGTAAGTTTGGTCTAAACTTCGATTGGGCTAGTAAAGATGATTTCGTTAAAGCTTTAGAAGTTGGAGCATCTATAGATCTATATTGGAGAAGAATTCCAATTATGGTTTCAGACGATGGAACGAGATACTATTTAGGGCTTTATGCCAGCCTTCAGTTTGGAAAACGTTGGTAAAAACTGACTTTTTTTCACAGTATAGTCAAACAACACCTCCCAAAAACATCTTATAGAAAAGGAATTGAACCTGAAAGGAAAGTGGCTGTTCACCAATGAGTGAAAGGATTTTTCCGAATTGTAACATTTCGGTCAATTGCTTTGCAAAAGTCCTCTGTCAATAAGGATAAGACTAGTATTAGATTATATTTACAGCATCATTAAATCAACCTAAAATCAGATGAAGAAGGTTTATCTATTAAGTTCCTTGCTAATCGCAGCTGCCGCGGTTTCTCTTTGGTTTTTAAATCAAGAAGCACAGGTAGAAGTCACCGCTTCAAATTCCACTGAATCAGAATACAGTGAAGAACATAAAGCTCCAATTCAGGAGCGTAATGAATGGAAATGGGATTACCTGAATAATCTCAGAATGAATATCGATAAGGGATACGTGGATCCTGCAGACTATTTAAATGCGGTTAATCAAGCCGATGCAATGCTTCAGAATGGTGCTCGTGCGCTAAATCTAACCTGGGAGCATGTTGGCCCAGATAATGTTGGTGGTCGTACTCGCGCTCTTATGATCGACATGAATGATCCAAACACCATCTATGCAGGTGGAGTCTCTGGAGGTCTTTTCAAATCTACTGATGGAGCTTTGACCTGGACTTCTTTTGACTGCTTTGAGATCATGACTATCGTTTCAATTACTCAGGCATCAAATGGAGATATCTATGTTGGTACCGGAGAGGGTAATTATGCCGTAACCAACACTGGTGGATTCGGTGGTGGTATCCCTGGCGATGGTATCTGGAAATCTACTGACGGTCAGAACTTCAACGTTCTTCAAAGCACTGTAAGCGGTACACAACCTGGACCTGGAGTTGGAACCAACTTCGATTTCTCTTTTGTGAACAGACTAGGTTCTCACCCTACAAATCCTAATGTGATCTATGCTGCAACAAGATCAGGAATTTGGAAAACTGAGGATGCTGGTTTGACCTGGAATCGTGTTCTGAATATGAGCAATGCAGGTGGTGTAGATCTGAAGGTTGCTAAGAATGGAAACATTTATGTAGCAGGATATAATCCGGCTTCAAGAATTCATAAATCAACTGATGAAGGAAATTCATGGAATATCATTAATTCAGGTAGCCCATGGCCAAACACTCTTGGTAGAATTGAACTAGCAATTGCTCCTTCTGATTTCAATGGTAATATCGTTTACGCTGCCGCTACTACTACAGCAGGTTGCCTGGAAGGTAT
>CAXDOZ010000018.1:0-30320 GCA_963991145.1 uncultured Chitinophagales bacterium
TCGTGAATCCCGCAACCATCCTTGGTGCGGGGAACTCGGAGAGCGGGAGCTGTGCGATCTTCGGTAAGATCGGAGATGGATTGAAATTCTATACTAGCGGCTTAAATGGCTTTGTAGATGTTCGAGATGTGGCTGATATTACAATCAAGCTCATGGAGAGCGATATTGAGGGAGAGCGTTTCGTCATTATGGAAGATAATTACCGCTTTAAGGACATCTTCTTCATGATTGCGGATGCGATGAATAAGCCAAGACCGGCGCTTGCTGCTAATCCACTTTTTACCGCCATAGCTTGGAGAACAGAGTGGCTTAAATCAAAGCTAACTGGAAAGCAAGCCATTATCACCAGAGAAACCGCGCGTTACACGCAGATGGATTACGAGTATGATAACAGCAAGGTGAAAGAGGCTCTGAACTATAAGTTCAGGCCAATTGAAGAAACCATCAAAGAGGTGGCGCCATTATATCTGGAAAGTGTAAAAGCAGGAAAGAGCTACGCAATCTTCTAAGCGAATCACAGATCGTATCTTTGCAGCATCGGCCCGAAGGGCCAAAGAATATTATGGACTCAATACGACAAAGAAAAATCTCCAATCTCATCAAAGAAGCACTTGGAGAGATATTTATCAGAGAAGGGGCAAATTGGTTTGGCAGAGCATTCGTAACGATCACTGATGTTGGGGTCACTCCTGACCTTTCAATTGCAAGAGTGTACCTGAGCGTTTACAATATCGATGAGTCTCAGGCTTTAATCAATGAGATGAATCGAAACCCAGGCGATATAAGAAGAGTGCTTGGCAATAAGCTCCGTCATGATCTAAGAAAGATCCCCGAGCTGGAGTTTTTCCTTGATGATACCCTGGATCAGGTCGATAAGATCGAAAAGCTCTTTGACGATATCAAAAAGGAGGATCAGGACTCCTAATTCATGAACAGACTTGCTCTTCACATCGCTCGTAGGTACCTCTTTTCAAAGAAGTCTACGAATGTCATCAATATCATTTCCAGTCTCTCGATGGCTGCGATGGGTTTTGGAGCCTGTTTCCTGCTGATCTTCTTCTCTGTTTTCAATGGATTTGAGAGCCTGGTGGCTTCGCTTTACAACAGCTTTTACCCCGACCTTGAGATCAAGATCGAGAATGGCCGCACCTTCTATCCCGATAGTTTGGACCTTAATGCTATAGCCCAGATGGAGGGAGTTGAGCATTTCTCCTATGCCATGGAGCAAAGCGCTCAGGTGATGTATAATGAGCGGGAGTATATCGCCACGATCAAAGGAGTAGATAGCAATTATGCCAAAGTCACCCAATTAGAAGACTACATTCTACAGGGCGATTTCAATCTTTATGAGGAGCGTGAATTGTACGATTCTGAAACCGGGGAATATAGACGAGTTACAGAGCCACAGGCAATTGTTGGTGCGAGTATTTATAATGATCTGAATCTCTCAGTTGACAATGAGTTGAGCAAAATGCTTGTGGCTGTTCCCAAAGTTGGAAAGGGTAGCAGCTTCGATAATTTCAGAAGAGCTTCTATTCATCCAAATGGTGTTTTTGGGGTACAAAAGGACTTTGATGAGAAGTATATCATCGTGCCGCTTGACTTCGCTCAGAGCCTTTTTAAGCAGCCCGGGAGAGTAACTTCTATTGAGGTCGCCCTGCGGGCGGATTACGATCTGGACAAAGGAAAGTCTGATCTGCTGTCAATTCTTGGCGATGGCTACAAGGTCAAGGATAGATATGAGCAGGAAGAGGTTCTGTACCGAGTCATGAAAGTGGAGCGCTGGGCCATGTATGCAATTTTAGCATTCATCCTTCTTGTGATCTCCTTTAATATCATAGGAGCATTGTCAATGTTGGTGATCGAAAAGAAGAGCGATATCCAGATCCTACTTGCGATGGGAGCCACACCGAAACTGATCCGTCAGATCTTTCTTTTGGAAGGAGCCTTGATCTCATCATTTGGAGGTTTAATAGGCTTGATGGTGGGAACGGTAATCTGTTTGGCCCAGAAACATATTGGAATTGTGAAACTTCAGGGAGCAGGCAGTTTTGTAACTGATTTCTATCCGGTTGAAATGCGATTGAGTGATTACCTGCTCATAGTTTTAACCATCATTGTAATTGCTCTTTTTGCCAGCTGGTTCCCGGCTCAAAAGGCCGCCAGAGTAGCTGCCTGATTTTCTTGCTTTGTAATCAAGCGCATTTCGGGCATCTTTGTTAATAGCTTAAAGCACCGCGAATTTGAACACCTTTCTCAGACTGCTTAAATACTTAAAGCCATACTGGCGCTTCGGATTGGGAAATATCCTTTTCAATCTACTGGCAGTCATCTTTAGCTTTTGCTCGATCATAATGCTAAAGCCTTTCCTTGAGCTGCTTTTTGATATTAAGCAGCCTGTAAAGGAAATGCCAGATCCTGTTTTTAGTGCTACTTACCTCACAGACTATTTCTACTACGTGATGAGCGGCTATATCGAGTCGAGTGGAAAGGAAAGCGCTCTGGCCTATATCTGTGTAGTGATCGTAGTGATCTTCTTTTTGAAGAACCTATTCAGATACCTGGCTCAATTCTTTATGGCGCCACTGAGAAACGGGGTTGTTAAAGATCTTCAGAGAGAGCTTTTCAGAAAGATCCTTTCTCTGCCACTATCATTTTATTCAAGGGAGCGTCGTGGCGATCTGATGTCGAGAATGACCAATGATGTGAAGGAAGTGGAGTACAGCATCATGAGCACCCTGGAAGTGACATTCAAGGAGCCAATCACCATTTTCATCTTCATGGCTGGGCTCTTTTTCTGGAGTGCCAAGCTTACCATTTTTGTTTTGGCGATGATTCTGATCACCGCTCTGGTTATTGGGCGGATTGGAAAATCGCTGAAGAAACAAAGTACCAAGGGCGCGGAGAAAATGGGGAGAATCGTATCTACCATTGAAGAGAGCTTAAACGGCTTAAGGATCATTAAAGCCTTTAATGCTGAGGATGCTCAGTACGAGAAGTTCAAAGACGAGAATCGCTCTTACTTCCGCACGATGAATCGCATTTTGAGGAAGAGAGATCTAAGTAGCCCGCTTACCGAGTTTCTGGCAATGATCGTGGTGGCTGTTGTCCTTTGGTATGGCGGAAACATCGTGTTGGAAGGCAATATGGAGCCGGCTGATTTTATCGTCTACATGTTTGTTTTTGCAAATCTGATCCCTCCTTCAAAGGCCTTTTCAAATGCGTTTTACAATATCCAGAAAGGCCTGGCAGCCTCAGAGAGGATCAATAGAGTGCTCGACGAGAAGATCCACATTGTTGAGCCTGCTAATCCAAAGCGAATTGGAGATTTTGATTCTAAAGTGGAGTTTAAGGATGTCTCTTTTGCCTACTTCAATTACGATGATAAGAAGGTCATTGATAATGTAAACTTTGAGGTACAGAAAGGAAAGATGGTAGCTCTGGTTGGGCAATCAGGAGCCGGGAAAACCACCCTGGTGGATCTACTTCCAAGGTTCTACGATGTAATCGGAGGGAACATTTTCATCGACGGTACCGACATCAGAGAGTATAAGATCACCGATCTGAGAGATCTCTTTGGGGTCGTATCTCAGGAGAGCATTCTATTTAATGATACGGTGTTTAACAATATCGCATTTGGGGTCAAAGGCGCCACCAAAAAAGAGGTGATTGAAGCAGCGAAGATTGCTAACGCCCATCACTTCATAATGGAAATGGTCAATGGGTATGACACCGTTATTGGGGATCGAGGAGGCAAGTTATCCGGTGGAGAGCGTCAGCGACTTACCATTGCCAGAGCAATTCTAAAAAACCCTCCAATCCTGATTCTGGATGAAGCTACCAGTTCTCTGGATTCTGAATCAGAGAAGCTGGTTCAGGATGCGCTTATTAAGTTGATGAAAGGACGGACAAGTATCGTGATCGCCCACAGGCTCTCAACTATCCAGTATGCAGATGAGATCATCGTGATGCAGGATGGAAAGATCATCGAGCGCGGTAATCATATCGGCCTTATGGCCAAGAAAGGAGTATATAAGCGCCTTGTTGAATTACAGGCCTTCTAGGCAGTTCTATTCTGACTTTTTGCCGATTTAACATGTTTATAGATTATTATTCAAGACTGCTTGAATAGATGACTGTTACTTTGTGCCCGAAATGCTTGATTTTCTAAGTACATATGGTGGGTTTCTCCTGATACCAATTATCTCAGCAATTGTGGGCTGGGGAACGAATGTACTTGCGATACGAATGACCTTTTATCCGGTTGAGTTCAAAGGCATTGGACCGATTGGCTGGCAGGGGATCATTCCGATGAAAGCAGCCAAGATGGCTTCAAAGGCTGTGGATCTGATCACGACAAAGTTGATGGACGTGGAGACACAATTTGCCCGAATCGACCCAAAAAGAGTGGCAGAGGAGATGTCACCTTACCTTGATCGAACAGCGCGGAGAATTGTAAATGAGGTCATGGATGAGCAGGCTCCTGTTGTTTGGAAGAACATTCCAAAGAACATTAAAGAAGACATTTATAAGAAAGCTGCTGCCGATCTTCCCTCAGCTACGGAGGATCTGATGAGTGATGTAAAAGGTGAGATCAAATCACTTTTTGATGTTAAAGCACTCGTGGTAGAGGAACTCTGCAGAGATCGTAGACTGCTGAATCGGATCTTCCTTGAAGTAGGGGCCAACGAGTTTCGCTTTATTGAGCGCTCAGGCCTATATTTCGGTTTCTCCTTTGGTTTGATCCAAATGGTGATCTGGTTTTTCTTTCCCGCCTGGTATATTCTTCCGATTGCAGGATTGCTCGTAGGATGGGCTACAAACTGGCTGGCTATCAGGTTGATCTTTTACCCTGAAGAGCCGCAAAAGTATGGCGGTGTAACTATTCAGGGCTTATTCATAAAAAGGCAGAAGGAAGTTTCAGAAGGATATGCGGAGATCATTGCCGGGAACATTCTTACATCCTCAAACATCTTCTATCGAATTCTTCGCGGGCCTGCTTCAAACCGATTGTTAGAGCTTGTGGAAAAGCACGTTGATGAGACCATTGACGCTGCTGCAGATGTAAGCAGACCATGGATCAATTTGTTTGTTGGAAAGAAGAAGATCGCTCGTGCTAAGGAGATTGCATCCAACCGCTTTATGGATGAGCTACCTCAGAGTATCACATACACATTCGATTATACTGAAGAGGCTTTAGATATTGAAAACACCCTTTGTACTAAGCTTCAAGAGCTTCCTCCCTCCGAGTTCGTGGGAGTTCTTAGACCAGCCTTTCAGGAAGATGAGTGGAAGCTTATCCTCACAGGAGCAATACTTGGAATGCTGGCAGGGGTGGCACAGCTTTTACTTTTCTTCCAGGATATCGAGCTTCCTTTCTAGCTAGTTTTATTTGAAAAATAATTAGACCGAATTGTTTATTTAAACCAAATGGTCTAATATTACACTGCAATGGGTTATAAGCATAGCAAAGAAGATATTATGGCAGTGGGGCAGGAATTGTTCCGCAAGCAGGGCTATCATAATGTTGGAATAAATGATATTCTGAAAGAGAGTGATATTCCCAAGGGATCTTTTTACAATTTCTTTGATAGCAAGGAGTCTTTTGCAGTTGAGGTGATCGATGCTTATGGTGATATGTCGAGAGGTATTATCCGATCATTTCTAGAGACTGATGAACCAAATGCAATGAAGCGTTTGAAGGCATTTTACAGCAATATTCTGATGGCAAATGAAATGGACGGATACGATGCAGGCTGTTTAATAAATGGAATTTCAAATGAAGTAGGTGGCCAGAACGATGTATTAGCTGAGGTTTCAAATAGGAACTTTGAGTCCTGGTTGGATATAATTGAAGTGACTGTAAAGGAAGCGCAAGAGCAGGATGATGTCATCGATACTCAATCTGCCCGGGATATTGCCGAATTTCTTCATGCAGGAGCCTACGGAGCATTTGCAAGAATGAAGGTAAAAAGAGACGGAGAGTATTTAAAGAAATGGTATAACATGGCTTTTGACTATATCAGCAAGTAAAAAAATTTGCTGTCAAAATAAACAGACCAGTCTAAACAAAATCTAGAATCATGAAAATCACACAGAGCAGAAGAGTAAATGCTAAGGCATCAGAGATCTGGCCATATCTGGCCGATTTTGGAAATATCCATCGCTTTCATCCCAAGTTAAGCGGCAGTCATTATCTAAATGAATACGATAGCTGTGAAATAGGATCTGAAAGGCAGTGTAACCTCAAGGATGGAAACTTCTTAAAAGAGAGGGTTACTGAGTTCAAAGAGGGATCATATTACACTGTAGAGATTTTCGATAGTTCTTATCCGATCAAGAAGGCAATAGCCACCCTGGGGGTTCGTGCTTTAGAGGACGGAGGCACCGAGATCTATATGGAAAGTGAAATGGAGATTCCAAATCCATTACTACGACCACTACTATATTTAGGATTTAAGTATGATGCAATGCCATCAATTTTAAAAGGCCTTGAAGGACTTCATGAGGAGGAGTATGGGCTTCAGATGGCTTAGAAATTAAAGTGTCGGGGTAGGAGTCGGTTTGGAATCGACTCCTTTTTTAATTAAGACCCATGAGCAATCTTAATAAACAGATAATAGAAACCTGGCAGATCCACAATAGAGTGATGCTAATGACTCTCGACCACATTCCAGAAGATCTTTATGAAACAACTCAGAATCCACGAGGAGGAGGTAAAGTTGGAAGCCAGCTCGCTCATATCTACAATGTGAGATTTTGGAGACTTGAAAAGATTGATAAATCTCTGATAGAAGGGTTAGATACGATCAAGAAAGAGGATCCAAGGACTAAAGAAGATCTGCGATCACTTTATGAATACTCAAGTGAGCAAATTGAAAAAGTAATTAGTGCTTCTCTTGAGAACGATGGGAAGGTGAAAAGTTTTAAAAGAGGAATCGTACCAATGATTGGTTATATGATCTCTCATGAAGCTCATCATCGCGGAAATATATTGCACACCTTAAAAATTGGGGGTTTTAAAGTTCCAATGGATTTGAAGTACGGAATTTGGGAGTGGAATAAGATCTAGTCTTTAATTTGAAACAGATCCATATTGTCTATTCCTAATTCAGTCTTTACTACCTCATTCCATTTTCTCAGCGCTTGGATTCTGGTCCCCCGCTCTACCTCATTGAAATAATTACTTTTTAATTTCTTGATCTCCTCAAGATGGTAGTTGTACATCTCTACTACCTCTTCTTTGGTGTAGTTACCTGTCTCAACTTCCTCCTGAAACTCTCTCCGATCTATTTCTACCAGGTCAAAATAAATATTGATAAAGCAGCTTGCCAGATCTGTTTGCGGGAAATTATAGTAGCTCTTAAATGGATCGAAAATGGTTTGCGTCAGTACATTGATCTCATCTTCTGTTTCATTCCAGTCGAAGTAAAGCTGTACTTCAATGTTGTAGCGATCTACGGCCATTACACCTTCGTACTTTGAATAATCTACCTCCTCCTGTCTCATGACTAATCGCTCTTCAGACCAGGGGATATAATGGTATTCAAATACCTGATCGAAAGTACTTTTACTCTTCCAAAGCCTTCCGGAATTTTGATCCTTGACTTTTGAAAGGTTTAAGAAGATCTCATTGCCCCTCCCTTTATCGCTTAGTTTAAATCGATCTACTTTATTCCAAAAGAATTCATTTAAAGGAGTGCCTGTTATATACCTGTAATCCTGGTACCAGGAATCAGTGAACTCAAATCCAGGGAGGCTAAACAAGTTTTCATAGTCGTAAGCAACAAGAACTGCATTTGTGTTTAATTCAATTTCTCTTCCACTCGTGCTTATAAAGTTGAGGTCATAATTGAAGTCTATTGACCTAAGTCTTGACTCTGAATCTTTAAGTGAGTAATTCTTTGTGATCTCAAAATCAATTCCCAAAAGTGAGTCTGTTGTACCCGCTCTTTCAAAAGGATGAGTGGATGCCTTTTCTATCTCTAAAACGGTTTTAATTAAGATGTTTGAAGCAGAATCAATCCAGGCAGTTCCTGAGAAGTGGTCATTCAAGTCTTGCTTTGGTTCGTATTTAATTTCGTAGATCAATCTGTTTGAGTCATCCGCAAATTTTCTTGCAAGGATCAGGTTATAGGATTTTCTCAGCTTCTTTCTACTTAATTCGAATGGACTGACAGGGAAATAGCGATTCTTAGAATACAGCTCATGCATTACAATTGCCTTAGAGCTTTCTGAAGACATGAATGTTTGGTTTACGTAATTCTGCATCCCAAGTCGACCCACCTTGAAGTCAAGGTATTTTACATCCTGACCGGAGAATGTCCCATTGTAGTATACCTCAACCAACTCAACTTGTTGACCTGATATGAATGCCTCTAGTTCGTAGTAAGTCTTTGCAGAGCTTGTCTTCTTTGGCGCTGAACTGGCGCAATTGCTGATCAGCTTAAAGAGCCAAGCATTATCATCTGAGATCACTATTTCTCCCAATAGCTCAGCTTTTGGACTAAGAGCTACCGATTCTCCAATTGAACCCGCATCCAGAATGATCCTCTCATAACCAAGAAAGGAGAATTGAATTCTATCGCCCTCGGCATATTCAATGCTAAAGAATCCATCAAGGTTGGTTACTGTTCCTTTCTCCTGATTGATATTGTACACCGTAGCATAGGGAATAGTTTCCTTGTTTTCTGAGTCGATGACCGTTCCCTCAAGAAGCATCTGGCCGTAGGCCAAAAAACCTGAAAAAGAAAGTAGAACTGAAAGTAGAAAATGCCGCATAAGCAATGAACAGCTAAGCTATTACAATTGATTTTTTCATTAATCACAAGAAATTAAATACTTACCTGACTATTTTTTAACAAGTCTAATCGGTTGAAAAAGTGTAACTTATGAGAAAATACAAAACTGAAACTCATGAGAAAGCTACTAGCCCTCCTAATTCTTTCTGCCTGGTTTTCTATTGATTCCCTGTCGCAGAATGTCGGAATTGCCACCGATACTCCAGATGCAAGCGCTGTTTTAGAGATCTATTCTAAAGATAAAGGCGTACTGATTCCTCGAATGACTTGTGAAGAAAGAGACTCGATAAAGAGTCCCGCAGATGGATTATTGGTCTATGTCACAGATACATGTGCGAATGGTGATTTACCTGGCCTGTTTTATTTCAGTTCCCTGAATTTGAAATGGAATCCGATTCGAATAGACATTAGCATTATTGCAGGAAATACCTTAGATGAAGCCTATGATCAGGGAGGTGCAGGCTCTGGAAGGAATATTGAAGCCGATGCCGGCTCTGTAGATATTCAAGGCTACGGTGCCAATGATGCATTGACCATTACAAATACCGGGAATTTCGAGGGAATCGATCTGACCGGTACAACCGGAACCGGCATTAAGGTTCTAACGACCACAGGTTCTGGGCTGACTACAAGTAGCTCAACTGATTCCGCAGCAGATTTGATCTTTTCTCAATACTCTGCGCCCAATTCATCAGATCGCTTTGCCAGTGGTGGCCATGCCGGACATTTTAGAAATACCTCTACCGCAACTGCTAAACCTGCACTGAGAGCAACAACCCTGGGTACAGGCCACGGACTGGTAGGTGCCACACTAGCGGTTCCAGACACCTTTACTGCTCAGGAAAACCCTAACTCCTCGGGTGTATTTGGAGTATCATTTGGAGGTGATGACAGAAATGGACTAGGTGGTGTTTCCGATATGGGAAATGGTGGCTTTGGAAGATCGGAAAAGGTGAACTCCTGGACTGGGGTTATGGTTCCTGAGGAGTTTAGAGCCGGATTTTATGGAATGGGGGATGATATTGGAGCAACATTGCCAACGGGAGCTTCTTCTCCATTATACATTGGATCCTATGGATACGTGAGATCGGGAATAGGTGTTCTAGGAATCAATCAGGGCGGAGGACACGGAGTTGTTGGAATCAGCAGGGCAACTGCCGGAACGGCATCTCAAGCAGGTGTTTGGGGAACAACTCAGGACATTTCCGGATGGTCATTTTTTGTAGCTGATCATCCTTTTCTTGACGCAAGTGCCGCAAAGGGTTCAGTTGGGGTTTTAGCACAGTCTAAGGTTAATACTGCTCTTTGGGCAGAAAGTGCTTCAAGCTTTGGTTTAATTGCTACAACTGGGGACAAGCAAGGTCTGGGTGATCTGACCTATGGGAATTCGGCTATAATCGGAATCTCTACTCAAACAGATGCAAGTACAGCTGTATTTGATCAGGAAGGAGCATCCACTGCTCCAGCAGTAAGAATACTATCGAATAGTGGTGAGTCGGGCTTGTTTGTAAACCAGAATGGGACTGGACTTGCTGTGCATATAAGCAACAATAAGAATGCCATGAGTCCAAGCACTGCGCTACTTGTCGAGCAATTCAAGACAGGTGACGGGGCATTTATCGTTCACCGAGATTCAACCAGTATGGGAAATGCTTTAAAGGTTGAGCACACTGGTTTAGGAAAGGCTGGATTTTTCAATATTGAGGATGTAGATGCGAATATGGAAACTGCCATTTATGTAGAGACCAAAGGAGCAGGAAGTGCTGCTACTTTCAAGGTTGATGATAACGACATGGGTAAGGTGAATATGGCGCCTGCTGTATTGATCACAACCGATGGAAAGACCAGTGGACTCAGAGTTGAGCAGACAAATGACTTTGTAATGGGTGGTGATGAGAATACTGAACCTGCGGTTGATTTAGTCCAGGATGGAATTGGAATAGGAGTGAATCTCACCACAACTAATGCAATGAGCTCTGAAAATGCAGTAAATATTGTTCATGCAGGAGGTGGATATGGTATTCATGCAGAGGCAGATAACAGTACACTCGATGCCATTTTTCACGGTGAAAGAGCATCGGGAACTCCTGTTGGTCCAGTAAACGATAAGGGGATGGTGGCTCATTTCGATTATAAGCCTGGGACCACCGGAACAAAGCAGGGTGTTTTGATTAGTTCTGGAGTAACTGTCAGTTCAGATCATGCCGCTTTGAGAGTTACTGCTGCTACCAGTTCTGTTCCCGGTGTTCTAGCCGCGGCATTCGAAGGAGATGTTTCTGTTGGGGATGATCTTACAATTGCAGCAGATCTTAAAATGACAGGAACTATTGCTGGTTCTGGCACTCCAGTCTCAAATATGTATGTCACTTCAATTACCGGTTCTCCTGTAAATATAGTGGGGGCACTAACGATAAATGGGTTGGCCGTGGCTCCCGGTAAATCATTTACAATCGATCACCCTCTAGATCCTGATAACAAGATCTTAAGACACATGTCCATTGAAAGCGATAAGATGATAAATGTCTACTCGGGTTCTGTTATAACCAGCGGAGATGGATATGCTGAAATTCAAATGCCGGATTGGTGCACGGCATTAAATACAAATTTCACTTATGGTTTGACCGTAACAGGAAAAACCTTTGCTCAGGCTATAGTATGGGAGAAAATTGATGAGTCAGGCATATTCGTAATTAAAACCGATGAGCCGAATATTTCGGTTGACTGGCAATTGATTGGTGAGCGTCATGATAAATGGGCTCTCGAGAATCCAAACTTTGTAGAAGCTGAAAAGCCAGACTATTTAAAGGGAGAAAGCCTGCATCCTTCCACCGTTAAGGTGGAATAAAAAAAGGGGCCGAAGCCCCTTTCCAGTCAAAACCCCGCACTATGCATGCCTCAATTCTAATTCCGGTGCGAGAGGGAAATCGATCTCAAAACCGGTTAGGTTGTGGATGTAGTTTGAGATGATCTTATCACCGATAACCATTACTACATCTATTAAATTTTCTTCGGTGTATCCGGCGGCAAAGAATTCTTCTTTTGCCTCTTCTGTAGCACGGCCTTTATTCTCAACTGCAGATGCTGTAAACTTAGCGAGTGCATCAAGCTTAGGATCAAAGCTGGCTCTTCCAGTGCGGATCTCGAGAACCTGCTCATCAGTGAAGCCATTCATTTTTCCAAGGACAGTGTGTGCAGATTGGCAGTAGCGGCAGCCATTGATCTGACTTGTAACGAGATTGATGATCTCTCTTTCCTTGGCGCGCAATGTGCTTTTTCGGTTTTGAAGAGCCAGGTAGTCGCCTAAAGCAGTTTTGTTTTTAGCGTAGTAGGCGTAAAGATTTGGAACGAAGCCCAGACCTTTTTCCAATTGATCGAAGATCGCCTGGTTGTTTTCAGAAACTTCTTGTCTTGTTGGTACTGTGAACGTTTTCATGATTGTAATTTTTTTGTTTTTCAATGATTACAATGCAAATATGCGTTCATGAACAGCCTGATAAATAACCCATTCTTCCCGACTGTAATACAAAATTTCCCGCGATAGGAAAATTAGGCTGGATGCGCGCTTCTAAAGGCTTGTGGACTCTCATTCATTTGCTTTTTGAAGAGTCTTGAGAAGCTATTTGGTTCTTCGAATCCCAGATCGAATGCGATTTCATTTACAGTCTTATCAGTGTATGATAACTGCCTTCTTCCTTCAAGGACGATTCTGTCGTGAATGATCTGAAGAGGGGATTTCCCTCCGTTCTTAGAAAAGACATTTGATAGTGTCTTAGGAGACCGATGGAGCATATCGGCGTATTCCTTAACAGATTTATGCTCTCTGAAATTCATATCTACCAGGTAGTTGAACTGCCTGATCAGCTCTACTTCATCATCAGGACTTGCCTGAAGGCTTAGCTGTTGTTTCGCAATCCTGGTACAGATGATTATTAAGCGCTTAAGCAATACAACCAGCATTTCACCCTGCACTTTGTCCTTATGCTTGAATTCGTCAATGAAGACCTCAAGAAGGAGATTAAATTTCCTTTGAAGGACTTCGTCCAGATGGATCTCTATTAGCTCCTGTGCTCCAAAAAAGATGATCCCATTACAGGAAACTTCTGAATCGTGATCATAGATGCAATAGTACTCGCGATTGAAGGAGAAGATCACCAGATCCTGAGTCCCATTCAATACTTTGATCTTATTGTAATAGGTAGAAGTAATGAGTGTGTTTGGAGCTAAGGTTCCAGGTAAGCCATCAATCAGGTATTCGACATCCGTATCACTGTTGTTCCAAATGATATGGATCATGCCTTCCTGATCGGCATTTGCCCAATTGAAAGATCCTTCATTTAAACTGAGCCTCAAATGTCCGCCAAGGTTATTATTTCTATGTTCTAAGAGCACAAGATAATTACCGCGGGATCTGGTTTTTGTTCATAAAAAAAGGAGACCCTAGGGTCTCCTTCAAGTAATATCTATAAAGAATTAATAAGTGCGAGTTTAATTACATTTCTCCTACAAAGGTATCAATTGATTGTTCAATTACATCGAGGCACCTCATGAAAACAGGTTTGATCTGATCTGGTCGTACAAGGAACAACTCTGTTGCAATCCAAACATTATCATCAGTGGTGTAAGCCTTTGCAACTTTCATCGAACGATTTACAGCGTCACAGGCAAAAGCAACCTGTACAGCTTCAGTTTGACTTTCAATTGGCCAAATATTAAAGAGTACAATTCTTGCAAACTCATTATCCTCTTCGTTTACTTCCACAAAGTAAGTATGGTCATTATATGAAAACTGAACATCTCCGTCATCGTCGATCCATGGCTCCATTCCCTCGTCTTTAAGGAAGTCAACATACATGTTTTGAAGCTCAGACTCTGACCAGTCCTGAGCGAAAGAAAGATTTACCATTCCACAAAGAATGATTGATAGGGTAAGCAGTGTTTTGATCGTATTCATTGTTTTAGGGTTTTATTAACTGGGGTGTTATATGAAATAAAATTTACATAAATCAATGATAATGCCAATTATTTTTCGAACTATTTTCCTGTACTGACCTGATAGTTAGCTGGGGCCTCAAAAAGAATCTCGGAACCTTCTAAAAACCTCACACCACTGATCTCGGCACTTCCCAGTTCCCTTGTCAGCCCCTCATCTTCCCTCCATTCCCAAAAGATCCATTCATGCGCAATTGGCACATAGTCAATCGTTTGATAGTCTAGATACTCAATTGCATGAGGGTCTTTCTCCGCCTCTTCAACCGTCATACTTGCGGTGACAATGTAGGCGGCATACTGGATCTTATCTGAGTCGGGATCCTCATAGATTATGTACCAATCTTCAGGACTATCACCTACACCATTTTCAAACTCCAGCTTTACTGATTCATAGTTCAAACCATTGAGCTCTCGGTTCTTAAGTGCAGAGAATAATGTCCCCTCATCACTCAGCTTGTATGGAAAAAGAAAGAAGTATGGCCAGGTATAGGAGTCAAATCTTAGTTTGGCAATGTTTTCAGCCTCAGGAGGGTAAAACAAACTATCATCTCTGTAATAGACTACTGTTCCATCGGAATGCTCGAGTTTGCAATACCTTGAATTGGTACTGCTGGTAATGGTTCCATCAAATCTGACCTTTCCTCCAAACTCCAGTTCAAGGTTGAATTGGACTATGTCCTTCTCCAGAAACTGTTCCTTGTTATGATTGTCTTCAAGAACCAGTACGAATTTCTCCGCATCTGTTTTACAAGAGATTAGGAAGATCGAAAACACAATTAGAGTTAGTATTCTTTTCATTGGTTTTAATCTAGAATTTGAGGATTGATTGTCTTTCCCTGTTCACCTTTAATTGAGTCACGTCTGGTCTGCTATAATGACCTGATGGGTCAAAGTTTTGGCGCTCTTCATATACTCTTTGAATGTCCAATTCAGCTGTAAAGAGTCCTTCTTCCCTTAAGACAGGTTCAAGGATCCAATTACCATCTGGTCCCGCAATACAGGATCCACCATCAGTAAACTCATCTGGCGCAAACTCTTTTATCAGCCCGGCATGAGGAATGTCGGAAGGGATCTGATCGCCTCTCATCAAGGCGGAAACTGATATTACGAATGACCTTGATTCCTTAGCAACAAATCTTGTAATGTCTTCTGTATTCCTTACCGATCCAGGCCAGACTGCAACGTGAAGATCCTCACCCTGGGCATAGAGAGCTGTTATGGGCAAAGGCATCCAATTCTCCCAGCAGTTTAGTCCACCAACAGTGAACTCGTTTAATTTATGAGTTACAAGGCCATTTCCATCACCCGGCGACCAAACTAAACGCTCGTCGTAAGTGGGTTGAAGCTTACGGTGCACGGATTGGATCTCTCCACTCTGATCAAAATAAACCAAGGAGCAATATAGACTGTGCCCTCCTCGATCGGCAGCTCTTTCAATAATTCCGAGGTAGCATGAAACACCTGTCTGTTTTATAACCTTTTTAATTTCATTGAGATCTCCATCCTCAATTGAAATTGAATTTTCCAGATAGTAAGCAAAGATCTCTTTCTGGACTTTATCATCCCATTTCGCCCCACCAGTTATTGCCAGCCAAAATGGATATCCAGGTAAAAGGGCTTCCCCAAAGCAAACCAATCCGCAAGACTCTTTTGAAGCATCTTGAATTGAGCCAATTATTTTTTTAATTGTCATCTCCTTTTTTAGCCAAACAGGAGAGATCTGTGCCAATCCAACTTTCATAATTATATAACTACGTATGGGTTATCTCGATGAGTGATAAATTTCACTGCTCCTTTGATTATTTTAATTTCTAATTCTGAAAATTTACCAATCACTTCTCCATCTAATTGAAGAAGATTAGGCTTGTCAAATGTAACTTTTGCGCTCTCAGTGGAGATTGTATAGCTATTCTGACTGCTGTGAAAACTCTCATCAAATTTTGACAGACCTGCTCGCATTAACTCTACTGCATCAATCTTTTCAACAACAACTATTTCAAATTTTCCATCCATTGGACCACCAACCACGCTTAGTGGGACTCCTGTGCCATATTTTCTTGCATTGCAGATACCAACCATAACTGCATGCTCCTCCTTTGTCTCATTTGGAGTCTCAACCTTGTAAGAGAAAGGTTTAGTTGTTTGGAGTTCTCTTGCAAAGTATTTTGCGTAAGTTGCCATTCCCCTGTTCTTATCCTTACCATAGCTCTCTACAATTCTGGCATTTATGCCAACATCCCCAATATGAATTGATAAATGCTCGTCATTTACCAGCACGAGATCAAGACCGGAAGTGAAATCAGAAATGAGAATCTCATTTAAGGCCTCCATTGGATTGGAGTGAACCGATAGTTCTGTAGCCATTCCATTTGCTGAGCCAAGCGGAATGATACCCATAGGATAGTCGTAGTCTTTTAAAATTGATGCAGTAAACAAAGTTGTGCCATCACCCCCAACAGAGGCGACTTTATCGGGCCTGTAGTCTTCCAGGATCTTTTTTAATTCTATATCGTCATCCTGGCCGGTAGTTTTGAAGATCTTATAGTCAATACCGTATTTGTAGCAAGTGTCTTTAGCATCTGCAAGAAATGGCTCCTTATTTACTCCTCCCGAAATAGGGTTTACAACAAATAGAACTTTCATCTCTTTAATTTTAAAAATTAAAATATGGACGTTAGATCATCATCGGTTTTGAAGTATATGTAGTCTACACCAAGCCATTTCATATGTTTTAATTTACGAAGTAGTTTCTGATTTTCTTTAAAACCTGTTTGTCTGATCATTACCTTCTCAATTCTGTCAGGATATTCCTCCACTGCCTCAGAATAAACATGTACATCATGTTGTGAATCATCCCCAATTAACAGGAATTTTTTGCCGGGTGAGCGATCGAGTATATGGCGAATTTGACGCAGTTTATGAATTGGGTCTTTTTTGCTTACAAATAGATTCTGCCTTGCCCGATATCTGGTAAGGTACATTGGTCCATGAGGAACTTTATTGTGATCAAAAAAGGTAGCCAATAGGTGGTACAGGTTTGTCTCACTCTTAGAGACGTAATGAATCCGTGCTCCTTTCTCCGCTAGTCCCTGCAAAAGTGCTTTTGTGTTTGGGACAATTGATCTTCTTGTTGGATGAGTGAGCCCTGTGGTCTGAATCCTCTTGAAAACTCTGCTGGCGTAGGTTACTATCACGGTGTCATCAAGATCCGATATAACTTCTAATGGGTAGTTTGATTTGCCAAAGAAGATCGGGAAGTCGTTAAAAAAAGGAATGGGGATCCCATTAATTGAGACTCTGATCTCGTCCTGATTGCTTATCTCAGTTTTAAAGCTCGCCTGGATTATCCCTCTTTCATCGGTGAATAAGTTCTTCTCCTGATTGCCAACTCTTATCGTGATCTCCTGATTATCCCAAACTTCAGCGATGAAGGTTCTGGCTACTTCTATTGCATGCCTTATTGTGCTGTCACTATCTGAAGGTTTGTATGGAATGTTCTTTAGTAATGTCCCAAAAAGAGAAAGCTCATCATCAAATTGAACACATGATAATTGCCAGATGATTGGAACTGAAGGACTGGTATTAGACATTTCTACAATGCCTAAAATAGTGATTCATTAGTCTAAATCGTTCTCAATTTCCCGAAAAGGGATACAGTTTTCACTGATGTTTGCTCTGATTCTGGATTTAAGGAGCCCGTAGTAATCCCTTAGCTTTTCAAGTTTATCAGGATTATCCATTTCCCACCAAATAGGATGAGTGAGGATTTGCATTGACTTATTCTGCTCAAATGCTTCTGAGTTGACTGGATGTCCATAGCGCCATTCACCTCTTGAATCTGCATAATAGGCTATGTCTTTTGAATACTTGCTGAGATAAGAATGGTCAATACCTTGAATAGGCTCATCAAGTTCCTGAAAGAATTCATTTGGCCTGTGGATGCTGATGATATCTATTTCAGTATTGAAGAAAGATTCGAAAAGTCTCTTTTCTTCAAGGAAACCGGATTGAAAGTCATCATAAATTAAGGGGTCAAAATGCAACGAGATGCTGTGCCCCATTTCTTTAATTGCCTTGACGAATTCTGAGTTCTTCTTTGAAAACAGATTATAAGTCTCTGATCTAAGCAGGAAGAAAAATGTAGAATGAATTCCCAATTGCTTTTCCTCCATTGCGGCCGTTAAGGCAAACTCACAATCAAAGTCAATATCGTGGCGAAGAGCAATCTGCCCGTAGGGCTTGTTCAGATCTTTGAACTTTACAAATTCATATCCCCCTTCTTTGAAGGCGAGGAGGAGCTCTTTATAATTTGTTACGTCCGAATCTGAGAACATGGGCGGCAATTTAGCCAATTCATAAAAAAAGCCGAGCTAAGCCCGGCTTTCAAATTTTTCAGATCAGTATTAATCGTTTTCTGATGCTTCTTCCATCCCTTCCTCGATCATCTCAAAGAACTGATCCAGTTTTGGAAGAATTACGATCCTTGTTCTTCTGTTTTTTGCTTTTGACTCGGCATCATCGTTTGTAGCTACTGGCATATATTCGCTTCTACCTCCTGCAGTCATTCTCGTAGGATCTACATTGTAATCTTCCTGAAGAATTCTAACAACAGAAGTTGCGCGAAGAACTGATAGATCCCAATTGTCTTTAACACAGTTTGAGCTAATTGGAACATTATCTGTGTGGCCCTCAACCAGGAATTCAATGTTTGGCTTACTATTCAAAACAGTAGCGATCTTTTGGAGTACTACACCTGCGTCTTTCGATACTGTAGTGCTCCCACTTTTAAATAGCATTTTATCGGAGATAGATACGAAAACGGCTCCTTTCTCAACTTCGATCTGGATATCTGAATCATCCATATTTCCTAGAACACCTTTCAAACTTGTAACTAAAGCGAGCGTAACCGAATCCTTTTTGGTAATTGCTTCCTGCATTGTTCTAATCTGAAGATCCTTTTCACGGATACTTTCAAGCGACTTCTCAAGATTTGCAGCTTCCTGAGATGAAAGTGTAGCCAGATCTCCTACGCTATTCAATAGTGCAGCATTAGAGTTATTCAAGGTATTCACCTGATCTTGAAGCGATTCATTTCTGGCTTTTGCTACTGCAAGGCTCTTTTCGCATTCGATCAAAGCTTCTTTTGCTTCAGTAGCTTCCAAAGTTGCATCTGCTTCTGCCTGGGTAACGTAAGCGTATTTCTTTTTCGAAACGCAGGAGGTCAATGCGATCGACAAACTAAGGGTTAATAGGATCAATATTCTCATTTTGCTGATTTTGAGTTAAATAAAGCAGGGATTTGCTGATTTCAATTGTAAAGATTCACATTCAAAAATGTAGAAAAGTTATCATAGGTCATGACCTGTAATGATAAATGTTCAAATTATCGGGTGAGAACGATGTAATCCTTGATCAGAGTGCGCAAGAAGTTGACTCTATCCTTTGGGATTTGCTGGAGCTTCATTTGAGAGGCCATTTTCATAGATAGGTCATCCACCGCTTCACGGTGGGATTTATTCTTGAATCTCTGATTGCGCTCGATAGTAGTTTTAGCAAGGAGCATTTCCTCCTCAGAAAAGCTGGTGACTCCGGGATACTTTGGATCGTAATTGTCCAGAGAGTAGATCTTTAACACATCGTTTAGTCGAACTCTCTCAAATGGTCTTGCTTTAATAACTGTTGTCTTTCCAACTATATCTCCCAGTCTTTGACCCTTATGGGTCGATGAGATCAGCATTGCAGCGACCATTCCTGCTGAAAACCAGATATCTACTAATCTGAATGCCCAACGGGCGAAATAATCTCCCGGAGTAGGAGCGCGACCATTTAACCTTACCACCTTAAGCGACATGGCTTTCTTTCCAATGGTTTGACCATCCATGATCAACTCAGAGATCAGCGAATAGAAAAAGATGATGGGGCTAACGATGAGATACCAGTACACCTCCGACATAAAGCTGAAAACGAATCCGCCTATTAGACTGAGAATGAAGACGAGGGCAAAAATGATGATCAGGTCTATGAAGAAGGCTATGATCCTTGCTCCTAAACCGGCGAGTTCCTGGTCTATAACTACGTGTTGAGTTGTTTTGATCTGAACTGTCTTCATCTCATTTTGAAGATATAGATTGAAGCTAAAACATTAAAGCCTGCTTGCTTTACAATAAATGTTATATCTCCTTAAAAAGCTATCGGGCCTTGGTCCAATTTTTATAATTTTCTAAGGTTAAACCGGATCATGCGCGAGACCCAATTTATAAAACAGAACAAAGAGAAGTGGACTGAATTCGAAGAGGTTCTGAAAAAGGGTAAATCTGATCCGGAGAAGCTAAGTGAGCTTTTCATCCAGGTTACCGATGACCTGTCATACGCTCGCACATTTTATCAGAACCGATCGGTCAGGGTCTATTTGAATGGCCTTGCACAGAGAACCTTTCTCTCAGTTTATAAGAATAAGAGTCAGGCCTGGAAAACCATTAAGGAGTTTTGGTCCATTGAGCTGCCCGCTGTAAGCTGGCATTCTCGAAAAGACATGCTCCTCTCTTTTTGCGTCTTTATGATCTCGGTGCTGATCGGTGCATTTTCCACTTCAATGGATCCCGATTTCCCAAGATCGATACTGGGAGACGGCTATGTAGAAATGACAATTGAGAACATCCAAAAAGGAGACCCGATGGCTGTTTACAAGCAGGAGGGTTCCCTAAGCATGTTTCTTGGGATAAGTACCAATAATCTTAGAGTTACATTACTCGCCTTTGCCCTTGGAGCATTCTTTGGAATCGGTACGCTATCGGTTTTGATGTTCAATGGCATCATGCTTGGCGCTTTTCAGTACTTCTTCTATCAGCAGCAGGAGCTACTCTCTGCCAAAGGACTGTTCTGGGAGTCTTTTCTCACGATATGGATTCATGGAGCAATTGAAATTTCCTGCATAGTTGTGGCAGGTGCTGCCGGACTTGCGCTAGGACGAGCTTTGGTGTTTCCGGGGACTTATTCGAGGATCAATAGCTTTTTGATCGCTTCGCGGCGGGGCTTGAAGCTTTTGATTGGAATTGCGCCATTAATTATCCTCGCCGGATTCTTTGAAGGCTACCTCACCCGACATACAGACACTCCAAACCTGATCCGAGCCCTTTTCATCTTTGCCTCTTTTGCCTTCATGTACTTCTACTTTGTTTGGCTCCCAAGAAAAAGATATCAAGCCGGACTGGTCCCTCCACAAGAAGAAGAAAAGCTGCCTCCCGACTCATTCAAGGAGATCGACTTTACAGCAGTAAAAACAAATGGAGAACTCTTTCAGGAGGTCATACCATTTGTTAAAAGAAACCTTGGACTGCTCGGTGTTGGGATTCTTTTCTCAGCTCTGAGTGTCTCTCTGATTATATCTGAGCTTTATTACGATCAACTCTTTACGGATACAATCAGGTTAACCGGAACTTCCATCATTGGAGAGCTCTTCATTCTCTTATTTGATTCGTTCAGGATCTTCTATTTCAAAGGGATTCCCGGACTGTATGCTACGGTTGTTGCTGCCTGGTCAGTGATCATCTGTATTTGTGTCTTTCTTCTGGTGAGGATGAGTAATCCTGAGCTGGTTAATGGCAAAAGCCTTGTTGGGAGAGTTCTTTTCATTGCAGGTCGAATTGTAGTTCCCTGTTTGATCCTTCACTCTATATTCTTCTTATCCTTCATGGTGCCAAATGAATGGTTGTCTCTGATCCTCATCTTCACCTATCCATTTTTCATGATGGTATTGATGTCGGGTGCTCTACAGGGGAACTATATCAAGGCCGTTCGAACTTCAGTTGGAATAATCTCTTCAAGCGCTGTTGTTTCATTTGGTTTGTTTTTGCTCTTCCTCTTATTAGGACTTGTAGTGTTTTTATTTTTCAATGCACCACTGCTGTTCTTCTATCTTGATTTTCTAACGAGCTTCTTCAAGTTCGAGGGAGAATTTGGAAATTGGTTTTTCAGATTTCTGGAATTATTTATCTCCTGTTTGGCGATGTTCTTCTCTTTATCATTTATTGGTGTGGGCTTAGGTCTTTCTTATTATTCATTTTATGAAAAACTCACTGCCGCCTCACTCAAGGAAAAAATCAGTTTGGTAGGGAATGAATAGAGTTTTTCAATTTTACTTCGCCTTTCTCATTTTAGTTGCTGCGGCTTCACCGCAGGATGTCTTTGCAGACGTAACACCAAAGGATGATTATATGGAGGAGTCGCTTGGGAAGGACCGATTCGACAAAGACCGATGGGAGAAGTTAACTGATGGAGTGGATTACACTGACCACATGCCGGAAGAGAAACAAATGAATCTGGAGGGCATTGATGCTCCACCCAAAGTGAATACAAACTTCCTTACTGTACTTGCCTACATTCTGGCTATTGGGCTTGTACTTGCTCTTATTCTTTACCTGTTCAAGTCTCAGATCTTTGGAAACAAGTCAATCAATGGAGATGCAACTTTGATAGACCTTGAGAATCTGGATGAGGATACCTTTCGGGAGACCGAATTTGAAAAACTATTGCGCCAGGCCATTGAGGCGGGAAATTTCAAATTGGCAATTCGGATCTACTATCTAATGATCATTCAATCTCTGACTTTATCCGGTTGGATAAGCTGGAAAAAGGATAAGACCAATATTGAGTATTTGATCGAATTGAGAAGCAGGGATATCTACAAGGATATGCAGGGAGCTACTCTAACCTTTGAGCGAGTGTGGTATGGCGATATGAATGTTGAAGAAGATCAGTACGATGAGTTGAAGCCAAAATTTGAAAGTGTTCTTAAAAAGATTCCAGAAAGTTGAGCAGGAAGAGTACATATATAATTCTCGGAGTCATCGGCTTTGTGCTTGTAGCTTTTCTGGTTTACAATCATTTTAGTTCAGATGATGAGGAAAATAAGTTTAGCTGGTTTGAGAACCTGAACCACAACAGCGATCAGCCCTATGGCCTTAGCATTTTTAGTGAGATCATGGAGTCATATTTTGAGGATGAGGATTTCGAGATTTTAGATAAGCAGTTCTCTCACTATGACCTGGAAGACGAGAAAGGTGCGATCTTTCTTTCAGCAGGGAAATCGATTTACCTGGAGTGGGAAGATCAGGAAGCTCTTTTTGAGTTTGTAGAGAATGGAAATACCGCAATGCTGCTTGTCGAGAATGTTCCCCAGTATTTTAAAGACGAGTTATTTCGGTACTACTTTGAACTTGATTACGACTATAGCAAGAGAAACATTTCAAATTTCTTTCATCCCGAAATTAAAACAGAGGATGGATATGCATTTGAGTATTTGTATATAGACAAGGTTGTGGAGTACCCCTGGGCTTCATATCCATCGAGCTTGTTCAAATCCTATGTTAGTAAGGCAGAAGCGCTTGGTTATTATGGAGAAAGAGGTAGTCGGAAAGTGAACTTTTTAAGGGTGCCCTATGGTGATGGATACTTTTACATTCATTGCAATCCTATCTTTTTTACAAATTACTTTTTGATCGATAAGGAATTGTCGAGATACACTCAAGCTGTATTGGCTCATTTGCGGGAAGGCGAGATCTACTACGACGATTTTCATCACACGATCTATTTTCAAATTGATCCTTACGATGATACCGGACCATCGGTTAGTCCGCTCGATTATATTCTTAGCAAGAAGAGTTTGAAGTGGTCACTTTACACCTTGCTGAGTCTGTCTCTGTTGTATGTGATATTCCAATCGAAGAGGAAACAAAGAATCATTCCTGTTCTTGAAACGAAATCAAATACTTCACTGGAATTTGTAGAGACAATTGGGCTTCTGTATTTCAAACAGAACGATCATAGGAACCTGGTAGGCCTGCAATGGCGATTATGGTTGGGCTATGTCAGAGATAAGTACAGATTATCTACGAAGAATCTGGATGATAAATTCATTCAAAAGCTCTCGGTGAAATCTGGTATATCCAAAGAGGCAATTAAAGAAATCATTTCCGAGTACGATAGTATCAGCAAGCAATCATCAATTAATGCAGATCGTATGTCGGCATATTATCAATTACTGGAAGCATTTTATCAAAACTCCAAATAATGGAAGAGAACAACGAAAACCTCGAGAACCAAGGCAGGGAAGAAAAGCAAGAAATTCCTGAGACCCCTGTAAATCCTATGCAGGGTGACTTGAACAAGCTCAACGCCGGGGTTGAAAGTATCCGAACAGAATTGGCTAAAGTGGTTATTGGTCAACACCAAATGATCGATCTTATGATCGTGGGCTTATTTTCCGGTGGGCATGTATTACTGGAAGGTGTTCCCGGAATTGCAAAGACTTTAACCGCAAAGCTGCTTGCCCAGTCATTAGACGTGGGCTTTTCAAGGATACAGTTTACTCCGGATCTTATGCCATCAGATGTAGTAGGAACTACAGTTTTTAATTTGAAAAGCTCTGAGTTCGATTTTAATAAGGGTCCGATCTTTTCAAATGTGGTTTTGATCGACGAGATCAATAGATCGCCGGCAAAAACTCAGGCAGCCTTATTTGAGGTAATGGAAGAAAGGCAGGTTACTGTTGATGGGACTACTTATAAAATGGATCCGCCATTTTTTGTGTTAGCCACCCAGAATCCTTTAGAGCAGGAGGGAACATATAAGTTGCCGGAAGCACAGCTCGATCGATTTATTTTCAGGATCAAATTAAAGTATCCCAATCTTGAAGAAGAGAAGGCGATCCTTTACAAATTCAGGCAGGATTTTGACAACAGGCAGATCAATGATGTTAAACCGGTTTTCTCTAAGAAAGATCTTGAAACATGCCGAGCTGTTGTAGAGAAGGTGCATATCAAAGACCAACTGCTCGACTATATCGCAAAGATCATTCTGCTAACTCGTGAGCATGGTGATCTGTTCCTTGGAGCATCTCCAAGAGCTTCACTTTCGATCATGAAGGCTTCAAAGGCAATGGCAGCAATCAATGGCCGAGACTTTGTTACTCCTGACGATATTAAGTTCGTTGCTTATCCAGTATTGAATCACCGGATCATTTTAACTCCTGAGCGCGAAATGGAAGGAATCGATTCGGAGGATGTGATCAGGGAGATCATTGAGCAAATTGAAATACCACGTTAATGCGATTGTTCAGGATCTATAGAAACCTCTTTTTTAGTCCGCGATTTTTTTTTGCGGGAGGGATTATTGTGGTCCTGTTTTCGATTTCATTTTTCATCGATTTCCTATTTCCAATTGCACAAGCATCTCTTTTAGCCCTTTTGCTCGTAGTCCTTTTTGATGTTGTCTACTTATATGGGAAAAAGAAGCCGGTCTCCATCAGCCGGAAGGCTTCAAATCTTTTATCTCTAGGCGACGATAATGAAATCAAGCTGGAGATCGAACACAATTATGGAATGAAGTCAGATCTAGTTTTGATCGACGAGCTTCCAAGTCAACTGCAGGTTCGTGATTTCATGGCTGAATTCTCAATGAGCCCTGGAGAGAAGAAAGTCCTTACCTATCCATTAAGACCGATTGAAAGAGGAAGCTATGAGTTTGGTAAAGTCAATGCTCTGGTATCCAGTCCTTTGGGTTTGGCAGTTAGAAGGATTCAGAGCGCAGAAGAAATGACAATTCCTGTTTACCCTTCGGTAATTCAGATGAAGGAGATGGAGCTCAAAGCCTTTATGCGCATTTCTACTAATCAGGGGATCAAAAAGATCAGGAAGATCGGCCACAGCTATGAATTCGAACAGATAAAGAATTATGTGAAAGGAGACGATTACCGTAGCATCAACTGGAAGGCTACTGGTAGACGAGGTGATCTAATGGTGAATCAGTACGAGGACGAGCGATCACAACAGGTCTATTCTTTTATTGATAAGAGTCGATCAATGATCATGCCCTTCAATGGCCTGACATTGATGGATTATGCAATCAATACAAGTCTGGTCATATCAAATATCTCACTTAGAAAACACGATAAGGCTGGTCTGGTAACTTTTTCGGAAAAGATCGATACAATACTTCAGGCAGATAGGAAGAAGCATCAATTGAAGATGATCATGGAGTCATTGTACCGTGAAAAGGAAAGTGATCTGGAGGCTAATTACGAGAACCTTTACATGACTGTTCGTCGGTTTTTAAAGGGTCGCAGTCTGATTTTTCTATATACGAATTTCGAAAGCCTGTATTCTTTGCAACGAGTTCTTCCGATTCTACGAAGGATCAACAGACTCCACTTATTGGTGGTGATGTATTTTGAGAATACTGAGGTAGATCAGTATTTGATTGATCCTGCAACAGATGTTTTATCAGTTTACCGGAAAACCCTTGGAAGGAAATATGCTCAGGAAAAGCAATTGATTGCTCAGGAGCTGCAGCAATACGGAATTATGACCTTGTCTTCAAGGCCAGAAGACCTTTCGATGAATACGGTGAACAAGTATCTGGAGCTTAAATCGCGTGGATTGATTTAGTAAATTGCTTAAAACCCTCTTATTATGGAATACGATTTTCACTCAACTGACAGAATTGACGCTACGATTGAAAGGGGCTATACCTTTTCAATGAGCGATTACCTTAACGCTGGCTGGGAGTTCTTTAAGAATCAGGCTGTTCTTTTTGTTGTTTTCATTCTGGTTTATCTCGCTGGATCTGCGGTGATCAATATGATCCCTATTGTAGGTGGAATAGGCAGGTGGATCTTTGTTACACCATTAGCAGTTGGTCCTGGTATCGTTTGCTATCAAATGGCGAAAGGAAGGTCAGTAGAGTTCAATCAGTTCTTCGGCGGCTTCAAATTTTTAGGCCAGCTATTATTAGCTAGCCTGGTTACAGGTCTTCTAACTGTTATGGCTTTGATACCACTTTTTATATTCCTTGGGATTACGATAGGGAGTCTGATGATTGATTTTTTCTCATTAGTCTCTACCACTGAGAATCCGGATCCTGAGCAAATATTTTCCATTTTGAGTCAGGCTATAAACCCGGTGACGATCCTTGTTTCATTTCTACTTTTCATTCCCGGCTTTATCGTTGGTGTTCTTTACATGTTTGCACCTTACTTCGTAATCTTTTACAATCTTGATTTTTGGCCTGCAATGGAATATTCGAGAAAGCTGGTTATGCCAAAGCTTCTTCCATTCATTGGTTTCATAATTGTTCTTGGACTCCTTAACCTGTTGGGTGCGATCTGCTTGATTGTAGGATTACTCGTAACCATACCAGTTTCAATGATTGCAGGTTATGCAGCATTTCAAATGATTCTGGGATTGGATGAGGATGAAGGAGAATCAGAAGAAGATCTGATCAGTAATCTTGTTACCGACTAAGCTTTTTTCAAGGTAAAGCCAAAGGTTGAACCTACTCCCACGGTGGATCGAACATTGACAGATTGACCGTGGGCTTCAATAATGTGCTTAACGATCGCGAGTCCGAGGCCATTTCCTCCTTCCTTTCTCGATCTACTTCGATCAACTCGATAGAATCTTTCAAATAATCGTGGAAGGTGCTCCGGTTCGATGCCCGGGCCATTGTCTGATACTTCGATCAAAACGTTTTCTTCCAGAGGATAAACTCCTACTAAAGTCCTGCCACCTTCGGTCCCATATTTAATGGAATTACCGATCAGATTATTAAAGACTTGTTCAACAAGATCAGGATCTGCTTCTACCATTAATGATTTAGGGCTGTTCTGCTTGATCTCAAGGTTAATATCCTTGTTATCTGCCTGCATTTCAAAGCTCTCCATTTGCTCTCTTACAAGCTCCAGTACGTCAAATTTTTGTGTATCGAGGTTAAGAGCACCGTCTTCATATTGCGTGATCAGGAGAAGATCTTCTACAATTGAACTAAGTCGATCTGCATTTCTGGCGGCCTTATACAGGAAGTCCATATTGTTTCTCGGATCATCGATACCTCCATCAATAAGTGTATCGATATAACCTTGAATATTAAAGATCGGAGTCTTCAGCTCATGGCTCACATTTCCGAGGAATTCTCTTCGGTACTGTTCCATTTCTTTCAGCTGTTCAATTTCTCTTGCCTGATTCTTCGTATATGCTCTTACCTCTTGTTGCACGTCATCCAGGATATTATCGGTGTCCTCAAGTCGATCTCTGAAAAGCTTATTCCCTGGCTTTTGACTGTGTATGATCTTATAAATAAGCTTGATCTTCCGATATATGAATCGCTCGAAAAGGTATAGAGTAGTGTAATAGCAGGTAATGAAAATTAGGACTGGGAACATTAATAACGGTAACCAATCGAACTCCCGACCTTGCGCAACAAAGTAGACGATACCCATAATGAAGCTGCTAATAGCAACTATTGCAGCTACCAATAGGGCAATTTGCCTTTGGTTGGGATTTTTAATCATCGATCACGAGTATAGTTAAAGTTACTCGTTCTCGAATTTGTAACCTACGCCCTTAACGGTCTTAAAGTGATTGTCGCCAAGTTTTTCACGGAGCTTTCTGATATGAACATCGATGGTGCGATCACCAACAATTGTATCATTACCCCAAACTTTGCTCATGATCTCTTCTCTGGTGAATACTCTACCAGGTTTTGAGATAAGTAGAGAAAGGAGTTCGAACTCTTTTCTTGGAAGAACAATTTGCTCACCCTTATTATAGACCGCATACTTTTCGCGATCAACTTCAATATCTCCTACAGTGATCTTGTTAGATGGAAGATCAAGACTCATTCTTCTTAGCATTGCATTAACTCTGCTTATAAGAAGTCTTGGTTTGATTGGCTTGGTGATATAATCGTCTGCCCCAACATCAAATCCAGCAATTTGAGAGTAGTCTTCATTTCTAGCTGTAAGGAAAACGATCAAAGTAGATTTGAACTCCTGCATTGATCTAAGCTCGTGGCAGGTTTCGATTCCGTCTAACTCAGGCATCATTACATCAAGAACTATTAAATGAGGTTTGACTAGTTTGGCAGTCTTTATACCTTCGTGGCCGTTGCCGGCCGTAAATACCTGGAATGATTCTTTTTCAAGGTTGTATTTCATGAAATCCAGTACATCTGGTTCATCATCAACTAATAGAATCTTTACATCCCTATTTAACATACCTGAATTTTGCGGTCAAAGCTATTTCTACATCGTAGCCTTAATTTAAGGTTATTGTTAATTTATGGTTATTCAGTTTAGGAGAATTTAGCTCTAGACCACTATCAAATTAACGATTAATTAATACTGGCGTTAAAAAGTCTTCATTCGGTCTCGGTTGCTTTGCATTCGAATTGTGTTTTACAGTCTTGAATCAAAAAAAACCAAAAAATGAATTCTGTATTTAAACTCTTTTTTGCACTTGTTGCAATTTCAGTAGCCCTAGTAGGGTGTTCTGACTCTGCTCCTTCACCGAGCAATCCCGGTCCAGCTGAACAAGCTTTTGCTGATTACTTCGCATCAGCTGGTAACCAAAATGTTGATCCTCAATTTGCAGCTGGAACAATCACTCCAGGTTTAACTGCATGGGGAAGTTTCTCAACTCCACCAGCTGGATTGACAACTACCACTTATAAAGGTGCTGTTGATCCTGCAGGAACTGCTTGGTTCGCTGGATGGTCTTTCTACTCTCGCGTTCTTCAAGGTCTTTCATCTGATGTGATTCCTTCTAGACCAACTGTTGAGATCACTGATGCTATCATGCTAGCTTCAAGTAACAATGTTACATGGTCAGCTGATACTACTTACATTCTTAAGGGTCGTGTTTTCGTTAACGACGGTCAAACTCTTAACATTCCTGCTGGAACTGTTGTAAAGGGTGACACTGGTCAGGGCGATAACGCTTCTGCTCTTATCGTAGCTCAAGGTGGTAAGCTTATGGCTATGGGAACTTCTACTAACCCGATCATCTTCACTTTCAAAGATGATAATGGTGGAACTCCTGCAACTACTCGCGGTCAGTGGGGTGGTCTTATCATCCTAGGTTACGCTCGTCTTAACTCTACTCCAGGTGTTTCAAACATCGAAGGTATCCCAACTACTGAAACTCGTGGTCAGTACGGCGGAAATGATGATGCTGATAACAGTGGAACTATTCGCTACGTTTCTGTTCGTCACGGTGGTACTGATATCGGTGCTGGAAACGAGATCAACGGAATCACTCTAGGTGGTGTTGGTACTGGTACTACTATCGAGTATGTTGAGGTTGTAGGAAACAAGGATGATGGATGGGAATGGTTCGGTGGAACTGCTTCAGGAGATCACCTTATCTCTTGCTTCTGCGCTGATGACGCTCTTGATTATGACGAAGGATACCGCGGTGTTAACCAATTCGTAGTTGTTCACCAGGATCCAGCTGATGCTGATCGTGGTGGTGAGCACGATGGTGGTACTAACCCAGAGGCAGGTACTCCATTTGCTACTCCTTTCTTCTACAATGTAACTATGGTTGGTAACCCAACAAGCCGTTCAGTAACATTCCGTGATAACGCTGGTGGAGAGTATCACAACTCTATCTTCGTTGACTTCGGACGTGGAATCGACATCGAGCTTCTTGAGTCTGAGCAGGATAGCTACAAAATGTTCGACGATGGTCTACTTAA
>CAXDOZ010000019.1:0-28914 GCA_963991145.1 uncultured Chitinophagales bacterium
CTTTATTGATAGCCAGTCCGTAGGCGAAACGATCATCATCCAATTCTGTATAACTTACTCCCTGAAGACCAAACTTTTGGATCATGGCTTCGACATAGCCCTTGAGTGAATAAAAATCTGACTTCTTCTCAGGCACGATCCATGATTCGGCCTGGGCATTTCCAGCAAGCAGAATACTTAGCATCTCGCGCTCCTGAAATGAATCGCCATTTCGCAGGTAGGTTTTACCAAATTCGAAAAGACTCACTCCACTTTGTTGGCGGTTAAGATTATGTCTGATCACCTCAAGTCCGGTTTCCATTATAGAAGGACGCATGGTATCAAGATCGGCAGTCATGCTATTTGCAAGACGAACCATCGGGATTGACTCATTGAAAAACTTCGATTGAGTGATCGAGTTTGTCATGATCTCAGTTAGTCCCAGACCAGTCAAATATCTAGAAACATTCAACCTCTCTTTATGGGTAGAATCCTGGTTGCTGTACTCCAGACTGGCAGTTAGAGTCTCAGGGATTGGAATATTATCAAAACCGTAGATCCTCAACACCTCTTCAACAACATCAGCCTCTCTCTTCACATCGCTTCGATAGGTAGGGACCTCAAGCTTCCAGAGTCCTTTTGATTCTTCGGCAATTTTAATTTCGAGAGCAGTTAATGATCTTCGAACTGTTTCTTTAGGGATCTCAATTCCCGCCAATTGATTTAATCTCGCTGGTCGGAAATCAACTTTAAAATCTTTGATCTCTTCAGGGTAAATATCCTGAACGGGACTCGCCAAAGTTCCTCCGGCAATCTCCTGGATCAGAAGTGCCGCTCTTTTAAGTGCTTCAATTGTAATATTAGGATCACAGCCTTTCTCGTAATGAGTTGCTGCATCTGTTCTTAAAAGGTGGCGGGTGGATGTCTTTCTAATTCCAATCGGCTCGAAGTAGGCACTTTCAAGGAATACATCAGTTGTGGATTCTGTTACTCCACTTTTCATTCCCCCAAAAACACCGGCGATACACATTCCCTCAGTCTTATTACAGATCATTAGGTCTTCTGAGCTAAGTTTTCTCTCAATCTCATCTAGTGTTGTAAACTTTGACCCTTCGGGCAGATTTTGAACGATCACCTCTGAACCATCAATTGCAGCCTGATCAAATGCATGTAATGGCTGACCGTATTCGTGAAGCACGTAATTGGTAATGTCAACGATGTTATTGATAGGCTTTTGACCAATGGAAAGAAGTGCAGTTTTAAGCCAATCGGGCGAAGCCCCTACTTTTACACCTGAGATTGACAGACTACTATACCTTGGGCAGGCCTCCTGATTCTTAACCGAAACTGAAATAGGAGGATTGGCTTTCCCTGTTTCAAAGGATGAAAGGTCAGGGAGAACTAGTTTGTAATCTTTCGACTCTCTAGTATTGATAGCAGCCAGCAGATCTCTCGCTACTCCGATATGAGAATTCCCATCTGATCGGTTGGGAGTAAGTCCGATCTCAAAGATGTAATCAGACTTTATTCCGAAGTAATCTGCAGCATTAATTCCTACCTGTGCATTGGAGTCAAGCACCATGATTCCATCATGGTCTGTTCCCATTCCGATCTCATCCTCAGCACAGATCATTCCATGACTTTCCTGTCCACGAAGTTTCGCCTTCTTGATCTTAAATGGCTCGCCATCCTCAGGATACAGCATTGAGCCAACCGTGGCTACAACGACCTTTTGTCCCTCAGTCACATTGGAAGCACCGCAAACAATTTGCACTTGCTCTCCAGCACCAAGATCCACCTTAGTGACCTTCAGCCTGTCGGCATCGGGATGTTGCCAGGTTTCAAGAATTTGACCAACCACAATTCCTCTCAAGCCCCCTGGAATAGCGTCTCTCTCCTCAAACTTCTCAACTTCAAGTCCGGTGCTTGTTAAGATCTCTGCGACCTCTGCAGGATCAAGTTCAAGAGGTAGGTATTTCTTCAGCCAGTTATAGGATATAATCATGCTTCAATTATTGGCCCGTAAAAGTAGTGCAATTCAGCATTGAAGCCTATTTGCAGATGCAAATTGAGACGCCCAATTTATTGTTCCATAGCTTACACTTACTAATTGCAACTTTCACAGCATTGCCTAATCGTTAATTTCAAGGCACCAAAAATCGAATTTTATGTTAAAGAAGTTTACCCTCATTGCCTTTGTGGCATTGTCCTTCCTGGGGTTGAAGGCGCAGCTAGCACAAGATTTTACCATTACAGATACGGATGGTAATTCGCATAACCTCTACAATTACCTTAATGATAATAAGATTGTGATCCTTGATTTCTGGGCTACCTGGTGCGGTCCATGTCTAAGTTCCGTTCCCGGACTTGAAGAGATCTGGGAGAATCATGGTCCTGAAGGTGATCAAACATATATTGTCATCTCCTTAGAGTTTGATGCTCAAACCAATAATGAGCTTGCTACCATACAGCAACATGGAATGACCAATATTGTGGCAATAGATGATCCAACCGGATACAGGTCAATCGCGAACTCATTCAGCTACGGAGGTAGTATTCCTTATTTCGTTGTCATCTGCCCTGATAAAACCTGGCAGGATAGAACTGGCGGAATTGGAACAAATGCTTCATTTCTTACGAATCTAGGTAGCGGTTGTGGAGTTACATCCAGCATTGTAAATGATGGAAAGATCAAGGACGTTCAATCTCCGGGTGAGTATATCTGTCCTGGTGATGTACTTGTTCCAATGGTTACTGTACAAAATATTGGTACATCTACACTTACTTCATTGAATATTGAGACATTCCTTGATAATGTTAGTCAGGGTACAAAGCAGTGGACAGGAAATCTTGCCCAATTTGCTACTCAACCATTCCCTCTTGACCCGATCACCGGCATTTCTCATGCGAATCATAACCTTCGCTTTGTTGCTTCCGATCCAAATGGTGGCCAGGATGATAACAGTCTGAATAATGAAAAGGAGCGCAACCTGATTCCAGCTATGAAAGCAGGAAATACTGCCACACTGACTCTTACTCCAGACGATTATGGATCTGAGATCGGATGGTCTTTGAAAAATGGAATGGGTCAGACCGTGCAGAGCGTTTCTCCTGGCACATATCAGGATAATGACAACACACCTAAAGTGGTTGACTTCCAATTAAATCCTGAAGAGTGCTACTCATTTGAAATCACTGATACCTATGGCGATGGTCTTCTATCGGGCGGTTATCAAATTGAAAGTAACGGATCAGTTATCGTAACGGGAACTCCATATGGGTCAAGTCAACTTTCAAAATTCCACACGATCGATCAAACTACTTCTGTTGAGGATGTATTCGAACTTTCAAGTCTGAATGTACTTCCAAACCCAGCCAGAGATTTTGCTGAGGTTAACTTTAGCCTTGTTGCTAATGAAGAGACTACAGTTTCTCTGATTGACATTACTGGAAAAGTCATCTCTGTAGTGGAGCTTGGAAATCTTGCTTCAGGAATGCATCATCACCAATTTGACCTTAGCGAAGTTGCTAATGGCTCATACTTTATTGAAGTGAAGGCAGGTGGTGAAAGAATGACAAAGCAATTACTGGTAGTAGAGTAGATCTATGATCTTAATAAAATGCAAAAGGGGCCAATGGCCCCTTTTTTCGTATCTGTACAAGCTTACTATTGGATCTTAACCTTAGTGGCTTGAAGTATCGTTGTTGAAGTTCCACCTTCTCCAACCCAGGCTCCAATACTCACATTAGACTCATCGTATTCACCACTGATCGGAACAAGAAATTCTTTGATGATCACTCTTCCTCCTTCTAGATTTTCAGTTAGGGCGACTCCACTTGCCGGAGTGATATATTCTCTAATCACGTGCTGATGAATGTAAGGTGAATCGATCGTAGATCCATTCAATTGAGCAGATTGTAAATTGTCTTCCATGATCCAAAGACCGTAGCGATTATCAACTGATTGTGCCTCTGTATAAACCAACTCCATTCTTAGAACAGTTTCTCTTGCGACATCATCAAATGTGGAAGAAAGAGTAATGTTTACTGGAGCATCCTCTTGAAGTCTGTCATTCACATAACCAGTCCATTTACCCAATAAGTAACATTTGATCACCTCACCAGGGAAGAGATGGCGATCTATCAGAGCCGAAGGCTTCGCTGGAGGGCTAAAGATGTTTGCGATATCATTTGCAGCCTGAGATCTTAAATCCTGATTTCCCGGATAAGGGAATGCAAGAAAATCGCTGTGCAGAGCAACTGCAATGATCTGGTCAGGGTTTTGTGTTTCCAGGGTTTTTGTAAGACTGTGGCCCTGAGGGCAATTTGTACATCTAACTCCTGTAAAATCCTCAAGAAGTACCTTTTTCATTTGAGGGCTTGGGATGCTAGAGGTTACATAAGTTGTATCGAGAAGTACATCTCCATCACAATCCTTCAGGCAAATATCAGGTCCAACTTCTTCGCATGAAGGCAGAAGAAGAAGAAATCCAAATACTAAAAGAATAAAACCGGCCGCGTTCAAAAATCTTCCCATAATTAAAAGTTTGTTAGCATTTGAAATCTCACTCCGTTGAAGGCTGGCTCAAATCGGCAAACCCCTCCGGTACATACAATTCCCTCTACCTGCTTCACATAACTTAAAGTGAATCGGTGAGACTTGTGAGTTAAAGACGTAAAAACTGAGTAATAGTGTTGGTTCTTACTAGAAGGATTTTCGCTGTTTGGCTTAAAGTTCCACATATCCGACACTGAGAACGTCCATTTTGGAGCAATTGTTAATTCAACCAAACCATAAAGCCATTGGCCGAAATCTTTCTTTACATTTTGGTATTGGAACTCAAACCTGATAGACTTCTTACGAGTGATGTTGTAAGTAAAGTGGAAGAAGGGCGTATAAGCAAGCACCTTTTCTTTTCCTGCCGGCTTGTCTTCGTAAAAGGTTTGGTTGTAATTGATGAACTGAAATCCAACTAAGGTTTTAAACTTCCTGCTCTTTTTATTCTCATAATCGACATACAACTCAGTAAAGAAATGATCATCAAAATCATTGTCCCAGATCTCTGAGTAGCTAAAGTGCATTGTATGTCCTTTCTTAGGAGTAAAGGTTATATCTAATGCTCCTGCAGTTTCCTCATATTCCTGAGTTGCTGCATTATATCGAGATGTAAGCCTTAAAGAGTTTTGTCTTGCAGTTGGAGGAATGAAGTTCATTAATCCCTGAAGCAGAACAGGGTTCTCATTCGGACTTGTTCTAAGTGAAAACTTGTCGGTTCTTTTTAGTGCAAGAGTAATCCCTAGTCCTTTTTGAGCATAGGTGAAAGTGGTGTAAGCAACGTAACCTGGATTATCTTCCAGAGTACTTCCATCTTCTCCTACAATTGCCTCACTTGTCTTATAAGCTCCTTCCATCATCCATGAAAAGTTCTTATAGTTCAATGTGTTCCAGGCGTGAAAAACATAGGTATTGTATTTAGGAATGAATCGATCCTCCTCCGGGTAAGATTCGATTGTACTTACAATCAAAGCCATTGATGCTTCATCAAGAGTTCTATTCAACACTGCTCCACCTGGTATTAGAGTGACCTTCCCTGCCTTTACCAATCCATCAATACTTGCTCCAATGACCATTGGCTTATAAAGTGATAGCCTATTCTTAATTACCCCGGCAAAGCCTGAAATTCTCAGATTATCTGTGATATCGTATTCAGTCAAAACCCCAAATGTGGCATTATCAATTCCCAAAGCTCTTTCCTCGTATGATCTATATGAAATACCATTTCCAAACTGATGGTAGAAGTAACCACCGGTAATCTTCAGTTTGTTAAAGGATTTTCTCACATACCAGTATCCTATACCCTGAGCATTGTAGGCTTCCTGTGGATTGAAGACATTTGAATTGAGGAAAATGTCAAGTCGGATACCCGCGTCGAAATTCCAATCTGGATTGTTGTAGTTGACCATCAACCAACTCGCAACAGCAGTCTTCTGCTTGTCGTATTGGGGTGGGATCTGATCTTTAGAAGAGAAGATACTTGTATCTCTAATGAAGAAATCAGCATTAACCTGTAAGTCTCCTGAAATGTATCCCTGTCCGCTTGCGGTGATAAATACTCCAAGGATCAGCCCGAGGAGCAAATGTGCCTTTCTCATAAATTGTTAAGAGGGGGTTAAGCCGCCAAAGTTATCCTCCTTGGTTCAAATGCCCAACAATAGCAATAGCAAATAGCTTACACTAATGAATTAAAACCGAGTATCTCTTTTCCCCTTGGCACGATGGTTGTAATTTTCAAGGCTAAACGAAAATTAGAATGAAATCATTAAGCACAATAATCTTAGTCTTCATTGCAGGTCTAAGTCTTAATGCTCAATCTGGAGCAAAATCAATGTTCACCGATAAGAAACTCCCCAGTGTTGAAATCACTGATCTTAATGGTGAAAAGGTAGATGTATCAACTTTTGGAGAGAATGGGAAAATCACGGTTCTGAACTTTTGGGCAACCTGGTGTTCTCCCTGTAAGCTTGAATTATCCAACATTGATAAGGATTATGAATATTGGCAGGACAATTATAATATGGAACTTGTAGCTATTTCTATTGATGATAGCCGAAATGCTCAGAAGGTTAAAACAGAAGTAGAAGGGAATGGATGGGATTATATCGTTTTGTTGGATGCTAATCAGGATCTTAAGAGATCTCTTAATTTCCAGCAGGTTCCTTACACTGTTTTAGTAGATGAGGATGGTCAGATCGTCTATACCCATATTGGATATAATCAGGGAGATGAATATTTACTAGAAGACAAGCTGATTGAGCTCAATGAGAACTAAGAGCCAAATCAATGATAAAGAAAAAGCCCATCCAGATTGGATGGGCTTTTTTTATGACTGTGGCTTAATGAATTATTGCTTCATCAAGCGCTTAGTGTATAATTTGGAGTTGGCCTCATCAGCAACAGTTACTGTGTAAAGACCCTGGCTAAGCTCAGAAACATCGTATTGAGCTTTATTGGAGATCATCTCGCTTCTAACCAATGCACCATTTAGATCGTAAATGCTAAGTTGAAGTTCTGAACTAGTTGACTCAAGGTCAATGAATACTGAGTTAGTTGTAGGATTTGGATGCACAAGAAATAATCCCTCATCTCCAAAGATCACTTCCATTCCTGTCGCTTTACAGGTAGAAGTATCTACTGTAACCTGAGAAACATAAGTTCCGATGATTTCAGTACTTGGGTCACCCTGGATCCACATTTTTACTCTTAGAACTCCAGTTCCTGGAACACAGCTAGGGATCACCTGGCCTTTCATGGTAGAGCTATCTCTGTCAGCAAGATCATACATGCTATTAGGTAGAACAGATATATCTATACATGTATACTTATCACAAAACTGAGTTTCCCATGCAGAAGGTGCAGTTATTGATACAACTTCCCACATAACATTAGTGTCCATGCCACTGATATTAGTTAAATATGCAGGCATCTCTACTATATCAAATGAAGTAGTCACCTGGTCAGTATTAGTGGAAGTGTCTGGGTTAAGAGAAAGGCTTTGACCAAATGCGCTCATCGAGCACAAGATCATTCCGGCTACGGCTAAAAAGAGTTTAAAGTTTTTCATAATTAAGATTGTATAGCTTCAAAGTTAAGCTAAGCAGAAGCTTAGTTCACATTTTGATATCGAAAATAGGTCGTTAAGCCGATAATTGACCTGAAATTGACCTTACTAGTCGAAAATTAAGTGGGGGCTAACTTTAATGTGATATCCTTATTGTTAAATTTAAAAGCTATTCACCGACAAACTCTAATAAATCAAGTTATGAATCGAATGTTACGTAACGTAATGGTGATGCTGATGTTAACTATTCCAGCAGCCATTTTCGCACAAGGCTATTACAGCTTCCAGTCAACTGGAACTACGCCGCCTTATGATTATCGTTCTGCCACTGGTACCGATGTTATCGCTCCAGGTAGTAATGATGTACTTTCTGCCTGGCAACAGATTCCTTTCACCTTCTCTTTTGATGGTAGCCCTGTTTCAGGATTTTATGTTTCAGACAATGGTTATATCACTTTTGATGTTACCGCTGTTGCAAGCTTCAGTGCAAATTCAGCTGTTCCAAATGCTGCTGCACCTAAGCAAGCGATCTTCGCATACTGGACAGCTCTAGAAATCGTAAGCGGTGGTCAGGGTGTACCTGATCAGGTTTTCGTTGAAACTCTTGGAACTGCTCCAAACAGAATGATGGTAATCCAGTGGGTTTCTGTAACCGATGGTTCTGGAAACTTTGTTTATGCTGGTATTCGTCTTTATGAGGATGGACACTTTGACATCGTGCACAACTTTGGAGCTCAGGGAGCTGCAGGTGCTACTGTAGGATGGCAAAATGCTGCTGGTACTATGGGAGACATGAAAGGTGCTTCACCTAACTATGTATACCCTGCTACTGATGATTCTCCTTCTTCTGATGTTGTTTACGAATACTATCCAGGTACTCAACCTTCTATTGATGTTGCTCACCAATCATTGAATTTTGATGGTGCAATTCCAAAAGATGCATGTATTGGTGGTGTGGTTGTAAACCGTGGAACTAGTGTAGTTACTGACCTTGAGATCCGTTGGTCTGTTGATGGAGGAACTGCTTACAGCAGAACTTTCACCGGACTAGCAATGGCTACTAACCAAACTTTCAACTGGGATAATGGATCCCCTCTAGGATTGACAGGTGGAAACACACATGATATCCGCGTTTGGATCGGTCGTGTAAACGAACAACAAGATCAAAATCTAGCTAATGGAGACCAGACAAAAACTGTTCTAGCCCAAGAAGGAACTGTTACTTCTGATAAAAGAGTTCTTCTTGAGCAATTCACAACTTCTGTTTGTCAGTTCTGCCCAGATGGGAAAGTTGTAGTAGGTGATATTCTAAATACTACACCTGGTGCTCATGCAGTAGCAATCCATGCTGGATTTGGTACTGATGCAATGACTACTCAAGATGCAACAGCTCTAGCAGACAGAATGGCTAACGGAGCTCCAACTGCAGCTATTGATCGTGTACTTTATGATGGAAACGATCGTCTAGGTCACAGCAGAAGCGATTGGGCGAACAACGTTAATTCACAATTGGCTAAGTCAACTACAATGTGTATCAGCATGACGACTTCTTTCAATCAGGGTACTCGTGACCTATCTGCTGATCTAACAATCACTTCTACAGATCACCATCCTAATAGTGACTACAGAGTTTCACTAATGGTAATTGAAAGTGGTCTGGTTGGATCTGGTTCGGGTTGGGATCAGTCAAACGCTTATGACGGTCAGGCTGGTCACCCTTATTCAGGTGCTGGAAACCCAATCGTTGGTTTTGTTCACGATCGTGTTCTTCGCGCAATGCCTACTGGTTCATGGGGTGATGCTACAGTCCTTCCTTCTGCTCCAGGACCAAATACCTGGAACAAAAATGTAACCTACAATGTACCAGGTGCGCTAAATGAAGCTAATGGTTCAGTAATTGCATTCGTTCATGAGTACAATGACACTGATGACACCAAGATGGAAATCTTGAATGTTATTCAAGGTGGTTTCAATGAAACTCAAACGAATAACTGTCAAACCACTTCAACTCCAGCATGTGCTACTACTTACCCACCAGATATGGCAACTTCAATCGAAGATTTCTCAGCTGTAGAAGGTGTAAACGTTTATCCTAACCCAGTTTCAAATGGTAAGGTGTTCGTTGAAATGGAAATCAATGAGTCTATTCCAGTTACTCTTGATCTATTCAATTCTCTAGGTCAAAAAGTAGCAACTTCTGGTACTATGACTTCTGATATCGGAATGAACAAATACTTCGTTGATGTTGATGGTCTTCCATCTGGTTCTTACCACGTGATCATCCGCACTGAAGGTGAAGTAATGATGAGCAGAAACATTGTTGTTGCTGAGTAATCATTCTTCTTAATGAATTTGAAGGCCGGGCTTGTCCCGGCCTTTTTTTGTTTACAGAAGCCCCTCATCGGCAAAGCTGAAGTAACCGGACTCAGTAATGATGAGATGATCAATCACTTTGATGTCCAGCATTTTCCCGCCTTCTTCGATCTTCTTCGTCAATTGAATATCGGCCTGACTTGGATTGAGATTCCCTGAAGGGTGATTATGAGCAAGAATAAGCCCACTTGAGAGCTTCAATAAAGCCTTCTTGAATATTATCCTGTTGTCGACCACAGTCCCTGAAAGCCCTCCTTTTGAAACGCATTCAGCTTTTATCAATCGATTTGCCCTGTTCAAAAACATCACCCAGAACTCTTCATGAGGCTTATCTTCCATATGCACAGCTATTTGATCATAAGCATCACCACTTGAGCGAATTCCTGGAATGTTCCGGTGTTTTCTGATCTTTCTTCGTCTGCCCAACTCAAGAGCAGAAAGCAAAACCAGGGCTTTTGCCTCTCCAACTCCTTTTATCTGCTTTAGATCATCTACTGTTAGCCTGGAAAGCTCTGCGAGAGAGCCATCAACTCTGTCAAGTAAAGAAGTTGCCAGCTCAAGAACAGATCTTTTACCGGATCCTGTACCAAGCAGGATTGCAATCAACTCCACCTCAGTTAAGGACTCTGCACCTCTCCTTAAATATTTCTCGCGAGGGCGATCTTCCTCCATCCATAACTTCAAATTGCTCTCCCCGAGATAAGCCATGAATGAAAACTAGAAGCTTGTGGGCATAAAAAAAGGGCAGAATAAATATCTGCCCTCCTGAAGTATATTGTAGTGCGAGTTGGCTTATAAAGCGTTTACGCGCTTAGTTAACTTTGATTTAAGGTTCGCTGCTTTGTTCTTGTGAATCTGGTTCATACGAACAAGACGATCGATTAGAGAAACAACTTTAGGTAGTTGCTCTTCAGCCTCTTTCTTCTCTGTCAATGCACGCAATTTTCTCACAGCATTACGAGTAGTTTTACCGTAATAGCGGTTCTTAAGTCTGCGCTTCTCTGCCTGACGAATCCTTTTCTTTGCTGATTTATGATGTGCCATAACCGTTTTCCCTGTTTTTTGAACGGAGTGCAAAGATATTTCATTCATTTCTTTATTTCGAACATTTAGCCAGAAAATTCCTTTAAACTTTCCAATTTCTGCTCGCTCCTATTGGGGCGTAACACGAAAAAAACTGCGATATTTGCAGCTTATATCCGGCAATCAACAGCCTTTATGGACAGTTATTCCTACATCTCAAATGCCCACCCAGATTATATTGAAAACCTTTACAGAGATTTCCAGAAAGATCCCAAGTCAGTTGACGAGGAGATCAGGAAGTTCTTTGAAGGTTATGATTTCGCTTCAAGAGATTACAGCGAAAATGGTGAGGTAAGTCAAGCATCTATTGATGAGTTCAAAGTTTACAGACTCATCTCGGCATATAGAAAGAAAGGTCACCTCATAGCAGATACCAATCCGATTAAGAAGAGAAAAGACCGTCACGCTCATCTGGAGCTAGAAAGCTTTGGTCTTTCTGAAAAGGATCTTGACCGAAGCTTTGTGGTTGGGACTGAAGTTGGGATTGGAACGGCTACCTTAAGGGACATCCTCAAGCATATGCAAACTGCCTATTGCAGTTCATTTGGCTTTGAGTTTGAATATATCCGGGAACCAGAAGAAAGACTTTGGTTCAAGGAAAAGATAGAGCGCCATCCATCCTTTTATCAATACCCAATTGAGAAGAAAGAAAAGATTCTACGAAAGCTTAACAAAGCAGTAGTCTTTGAAAACTTCCTTGGAAGAAAATACATCGGTGAAAAGAGATTCTCGCTTGAGGGAGGGGAAACTACCATCCCTGCTCTTGATGCGATCATCAATACCGGTGCAGATCTTGGAGCGGAAGAGGTAGTGATCGGAATGGCGCATAGAGGTCGCCTGAATGTTCTGGCAAACCTTCTTGGGAAAACCTATGAAGAGATCTTCAATGAGTTTGAAGGCAATGAGCCGGATGACCCGGCCTTTGGTGATGGTGATGTAAAGTATCACCTGGGTTTTTCTTCGCAATTCAAGACTGATAGTGGGAAAGAGATAATGCTTCGCCTTGCTCCAAATCCATCACACCTTGAGGCCGTAGATGGAGTAGTTGAGGGATATGCAAGAGCCAAAGCAGATCAACATTACGATTCAAAATACGATAAGATCGTACCGCTTCTTATTCATGGAGATGCTGCTGTTGCTGGTCAGGGAGTGGTTTATGAGGTTTTGCAAATGGCAAAGCTCAGAGGTTACTTTACTGGTGGAACCATTCACTTTGTGATTAATAACCAGATCGGTTTTACCACTGATTTCGATGATGCCAGATCAAGTGATTATTGCACAAGCATCGCTGCAACGATTCACGCTCCAGTAATCCATGTAAATGGTGATGATATTGAAGCTGTAATTTATGCAGCGGAAATGGCGGCTGAGTATCGCCAAAAGTTCAATAAAGACATTTTCGTAGATATGGTATGCTTCCGTCGTCATGGACACAATGAGTCTGACGATCCAAAGTATACTCAACCGAATATGTACTCTGCAATCTCTAAGCATCCCAATCAAAGAGATATTTACTCGAAGAAATTGATTGAGTCAGGCGAGATCGAAGCAGAGCTTGCCAAGAAGATGGACAAAGAGTTCTGGGATGACCTTCAAGCTGACCTTGATCAGGTAAAACAGAATCCTCCAAAATTCAAGAGAACTCCGCCAGAATCAGGCTGGAGAGAACTCAGAATGGCTGAGGGTGAAGACTTTGAAAAGTCTCCTGAAACAGGAATATCCAAGCGCACTATCAAAACGATTGTAGAAGCTTTAAGCACCGTTCCTGAAGGATTTGCTCCTTTGAGAAAGGTTGATAAATACCTAAAAGGACGCCGTGAGATCATGGCAACCAATAAGACTGTGGATTGGGCGGCAGCTGAATTACTGGCTTATGGATCTATCCTAATGGATGGAAAGGATGTTCGTATGAGCGGTCAGGATGTGAGAAGAGGAACTTTCTCTCACCGACACGCGATCATCTACGACGAAAAGACAAATGAAGAATACAATCGCCTTGGACATCTATCAAAAGATCAGGGACGATTCATGATCTACAACTCCCATCTTTCTGAGTATGGAGTTTTAGCATTCGAATACGGCTACTCAGTTTCAAGCCCTAAACCTTTAGTTATTTGGGAGGCACAGTTTGGTGACTTCTCAAATACGGCTCAGGCTGTGATCGATCAGTTTATAAGCTCAAGTGAAACCAAATGGCAGATCAATAGTGGAATGGTTCTCCTTCTTCCTCATGGTTATGAAGGAATGGGACCAGAGCACTCTAGTGCCAGATTGGAGAGATTCCTTACCGGCTGCGCAGAACTTAACTGGGTTGTAACCAATATTACTACCTCAAGTAACTTCTTCCATGCGCTTAGAAGACAACTAGCATGGGAATTCAGAAAGCCACTGATCGTGATGTCGCCAAAAGCAATGCTTCGCGATAAGAGATCTCAATCACCAATTGAGGAAGTGGTGAAAGGAAGATTCAAAGAGATCATTGATGATCCAAACGTAAAGGATCCGAAGAAAGTCAAGAGATTGTTGCTTTGCTCAGGAAAGGTATACTTCAATCTTGAAGAGAAGAAACTCGCTGATAAAAGAGATGATGTGGCTGTTGTTCGACTTGAGCAACTTTACCCACTTGCTACCGGACAGCTCAATGCGATTATTGAGAAATATAAAGGAGCTGAGATCTTCTGGGTTCAGGAAGAGCCACAGAATATGGGAGCATGGCCTTATATCCTGAGTATGACACATGAACATTACAAGATCCAGCGTGTAGCTAGAAAAGCATCTGCTTCACCGGCTACCGGTTTCAAGAAGCAGCACGACAAAGAATTAACCCTATTACTTGATCAAGCATTTGCCTAAAGCACATTGAAAGAATGGCACTAGAAGTAAAAATCCCAAACGTAGCAGAATCGATCACCGAGGTAACTCTAGCCCAATGGCTCGTTGCGGATGGTGACTATGTAGAAATGGATCAGGCCCTGGTTGAAGTAGAAACCGACAAGGCGTCTCAAGAGCTCTTTGCTGAAAAGGCAGGGGTCATTAGCTTGATCACTGAAGAAGGTGAAGACATTGAGGTAGGTCACATTATTGCTACTATCGACACTGATGCTGCACCACCTGCTGGTCAGGAGAAGAAAGAAGAAGCAGCGCCTGCTGTGGCTGCAGAAAAAGCTGAAGCCAAGCCTGCAGAAGTGAAGAAAGAAGAGAAGGTTCCAGAAGCTGCTCCGGTAGCTAAGAAAGAGTCTTATGCTTCTGGACATCCATCTCCGGCAGCAGCCAAGTTGATCTCTGAAAATGGCTTAGACGCAAACCGCATCAGTGGCACCGGAATGGCAGGAAGAATTACCAAGGCTGATGTTCTTGCTGCAATTGCAAATGGAACTGCAAGCGTTCAGGGTGGATATTCTGCGCTTATTGATCAGGCTCCAGCATTCTCTCGTGAAGAGAGCAGCAAGAAAGTATCGCGACTTCGCAGAACTATCTCAGAGAGATTGGTATATGCCAAGAACTCAACAGCAATGCTTACCACTTTCAATGAAGTGGATATGAGCACCATGATGGCAATCCGTACGAAGTACAAAGAAAGATTCAAAGAGACGCATGAGATTGGTCTTGGATTCATGTCATTCTTTGGAAGAGCATGTGCACTTGCACTGCAGAAGTTCCCTGCTATTAATGCTTACCTGGAAGATGATCACGTGCACTATCACGATTATGTAGATATTTCAATTGCTGTTTCTACCCCGAAAGGATTGGTAGTTCCAGTGATCAGAAATGCTGAATCGCTGACTATGGACGGAATCGAGAAGGAAGTAAAAAGACTTGCTCTCAGAGGTCGCGACGGTGAACTTTCAGTAGATGAAATGACAGGCGGAACCTTTACCATCACTAATGGTGGTGTATTCGGATCCCTACTTTCAACTCCGATCATCAATCCTCCTCAATCAGCAATTCTTGGAATGCACAAGATCGAGGAAAGACCAATCGCTATTAATGGCGAGGTTGTTGTACGTCCGATGATGTACGTTGCGCTTTCTTATGATCACCGTATCATCGACGGTAAGGAATCGGTTAGCTTCCTCGTACAGGTTAAGGATTACCTCGAAAATCCGGAGAAAATGCTCACCGGTGAGGATCCAATTGAGATGTTGTTAGGTTTCTAAAAATGAATTCGATCAAGTTTTTTTCTATCGCATGCCTGATCCTTTTTGGGCAAATTGTTAATGCTCAAAACTGGGCAGAGGAGTTGGGGCTGGCTAAAAAGTCACCGATACCATTTGATATTGAGTTCGGGTCGACATCGGCTCCGGAGGAGCTAAGTAATAACTCCAATTGGAGTCCAGAGTCTCCATCTGAAATTGAACAGATCTTTAATTTGACCGATTTTGATGGAACGGCTGAATTACAAATTCACTTCCAGGAAGGAAATATCGATGGGGTGCTTTTTCATGTCGAGACTTCAGAAGAAGCTTTGACAGATGATGAATTTGCTACTGTTCTAGATGAGTTCAGCGAGGCCCTGGGAAAGCCCTCTCAGGAGATGGGAAAGTATCTATGGGAATTCGATATCAAGACACATACCCTGTTTGTCAGCCTGCAGAATCTTGCTCCATACGGAGAGCCGGGGTTCACAATGAACTGGCATGCGTTTTCGAAGTAATTAGCGCTTCAAAAAGTCAATGGTCTGCTCTAGCACATAATCAGCCGGAGTTGGCAATTCTCCTTCAGTCCATGGATGCTTCCACCCAAAAGTGTGTCCTCCCTTTTCAAGTGCGACCAGACCAACATGCTCAGAATTCAATTTTTGAATGTCCTCTGCATATTGAAATGAAACCGTCTCATCATCCTTTGAGTGGATATTCAAATAAGGGATCCTAAGCGCTGAAACTGCTTTCGGAATATCCAATCGATCCTGGTTGGCATAGAAATCTTCATACATCTGCCATTTGATCGGCATATCCTGACCGGTTCTTGCATTTGGGACCAACATTACTCCTTCTCGTTTCCAGGCCTCCATTTGCTCATCGGTCCAGAATCTTCCAATAACTCCTATTGATGCCCAGGTCACCAGCTTTTTAATTCTATGATCTTCATGTGCTTTTAGGATGCAAACTCCTCCTCCCCGGCTATGTCCTATCAGGAAGATCTCTTCCCCGTTCCACCATTCAACTTCTTCAGACCAGGCCCAATCAATGACTAATCCCAGATCATCTAATTCCTTTGAAAAGTTGTTCTCTGAGAATGCTTCCAGATCAACAAAGTCAAGTGGAGACTCAGGTGTAACGCCATTGAAAGAGAAATTCATTCTAATGACATTCAATCCAGAGGAAGCCATCTGCTCAGCTATCATTGGGAAGATTCCAAAGTCTTTGAATCCTTTAAATCCGTGGCAAAAGATCACAAGTGGGTCACTTGGCTCTGAATAGTGAAAATCAAGAGAAATTGGCCTACCGGCCGATCCGGGTATGATGAAAGATTTGCTCATAGAATTTCAAAGAAGCGAAAACTTATGGAAATGCTCACTGTTTAAATACAAAGTGCCTTGTTCAGCATTAAGCTTAATTTTGGCGAAAACCTAGTGAATGGCTTCAAGCCTAGAGGACATTAAACGACCGATTAAATCTGATCTTCAAACCTTCGAGAAGAAGTTTAAAGAATCAATGAAAAGTGATGTTCCTCTACTAGATCGGGTAACGGGTTATATCGTAAACCGAAAGGGGAAGCAGATCCGACCCATCATCGTATTCCTTACCGCTAATCTTCAGGGAGAAACAAATGAAGCGACCCATACGGCTGCAAGTTTGATCGAACTCCTACATACAGCTACTCTCGTTCACGATGATGTTGTTGATGACTCAGATAAGCGCAGAGGATTCTTTTCCATCAATGCACTCTGGAAGAATAAGATCGCAGTCCTCGTTGGTGACTTTCTTTTATCAAGAGGCTTGCTGGTTTCTGTACAAAAAGAACAATACAGATTACTTCAGGTAATGGCTGAGGCCGTTCAGGCAATGAGTGAAGGTGAGTTACTCCAAATGGAAAAAGCCAGAAAGCTCGACATTGAAGAGGATGTATACTTCGATATTATTGAAAAGAAAACTGCTTCTCTAATCTCATCCGCTTGTGCGGCAGGAATGTCTTCTGTTACAAACGATGAGGCGATCATACAGAAGGCAAAGAAGATGGGCGACCTGATCGGGATTGCTTTCCAAATCAAGGATGACCTGTTTGATTATGGTGAAAGAGAGATCGGGAAACCAAGAGGTATCGATATTAAGGAAAGAAAAATGACTCTCCCTCTGATCTATGCGATGTCTAAATCAAACGAAAGCAAAAAGCGTGAGATCATTAACACCATCAAGAACCATAACCGCGACAACAAAAAGGTTAAGGAGCTAATAGATTACGTAAAGTCTAAGGGCGGAATTGAATACACTCAAGAGAGAATGTTGGAATATCGCGACAAGGCAAAAGAAGTTTTATACGAGTTCCCAAAGAGCGATGTGCGGGACAGCTTTGAACTACTTATAGACTTTACGATTAACCGCAGAGTCTAAATCTCTTTAGGGATTGTGAAGAAAATCGTGGTTCCTTTTTCTACTTCTGAGGTTACCCAGATATTACCTCCATGTCGGTCTATAATTCGCTTACAAACAGATAGACCAATACCAGATCCCGGGTACTTATCCTGAGTATGAAGTCTTTGGAAAATATGGAAGACCTTGTCTGCATATTTCATATCCATTCCGATTCCATTATCCTTAACTGCGTATTCCCAGGCATCCTCCTTCTCCTCCGCCATGATATCAATCTCTAAAGGCCTTTCACTTCTGAATTTGATCGAGTTTGATATTAGGTTTTGGAACAACTGTCGAATCTGTAGTTCATCGCAATGTTGGATCGGCAAACGACTAATATTGATCTTCACATCGTTCTCCTCTATTGAATTTCGAAGATCGGCGAGTACTCTCTTAATGAGTTCATTGAATTCAGTCAGCTTGAAGGAGCTTCCTTTTGATTCCACTCTTGAATACTCAAGCAAACCATCGATCAACATCTTCATTCTCTTAGTTCCTGATATGATATGGCTTATATAATCAGCTCCTGAGTCACCGAGCTCCTTGGCATATTGCTTCTCTAAAAGTTGAGAGAAGCCAATGATAGTTCTCAGCGGCTCTTTAAGGTCATGGGATGCGATGTATGCAAACTTCTCAAGTTCCGTGTTTGAGGTAATGTATTTCTCCAGCTCTGCATTCTTCTCAGAAAGCTCTAGAACTTTTTTATCAAGCTCAGATCTTGTAGTAAAGATCTCAGTGATATCACGAATAATGATGATCGCCTGATTCTCGGAGATCGGACTTATCCTTCCTTCAAAGAATCTTTGATCTTCAGGATCATTGATCTCGTATTCAAATGTCTGAACCTTGTTGTCTTCAAGAGCCCATGCCAGGTACTTGCTAAATCGGATCGATAGATCCTTATCGAAAACATCAGAGACCTTCTGGCCAATGAATTCTGATGTAGGCAGAGATACCTTCAGTTCTGAACTAGGGTAGAAATCCAGGAATTTCCCCTCTCGGTCTACACGAAATACAAGATCCGGAATACCATCCAGGATCGCCTTTCTTGTCTCTTCAGAAACCTCCAGACTTTCCTGCGTCTGACGGATCTCATAGATATCCTGTGTAATGTTCAATCCCCCTACGATCTCGCCGTGTTCATCGCGGAGAGGAACCAAAGTAATTCTGAAAAGGAAATTCTTAAAAGGGAACTCAAGTGTAAACTCCTGACCTTGAATTACCTTCTTCATATATGGAACAAGGGAGTTCCAATCCTGACCTTTTAAGGATTTATCGTAGGCTGATTTCCCTTCGACATCACCTTTTTTGATTCCCTGTCTTTCAGCAAGAGGACCTTCGAGGATCAGGAAATTCAGTTCTTTATCAAAAACCGTTACCGATCCATTTGGGATATTCTTCGCGATGTTTCGGTAGATCTCCTCATTCCTTCTGATCAGTGCTTCTTTCTCTTTCCGATCGGTGATATCCTGTCCAACTCCGAAGTACTGAATGGGATTTCCCTCTTCATCTCGCTTAAAGATCATGGAGCGATTGTAGAACCACTTCCAATTGCCATCCTTGGCCTTAAGTCGGTATTCCGTTTTTACGAAATCACCTTCTCTTAGCTTTCTCAGTTTTTGAACCGTTGACCTTACACCTTCTTTATCGTCTGGGTGAACTAGAGATCTTAGAAAATCAAGATTATCCTTTGAGTCGGATTCATTGATTCCGTAACCTAAGGATTGGAGATAACTACCCTTTTGGTAAGCATTGGTGCCCGAAGCAATATCGGCCACATAAACGATATCGGGAATAGACTCGGTGATCTTCTCAATGAAAAGCTGATTCTCGAGAAGCTCCTGTTCAATTTGCTTTCTCTCAGTTACATCCTGGCCAATCCCAAAGAAATGGGTTGGCTTTCCATTCTCATTTCTCTTGAAAACGGATGCTCGATTAAAGAACCATTTGTATCTGCCATTCCTCCCTTTAATCCTGTATTCGGCAGAAAGGAATTCGTTATCGGCAAGATTTCTCAGTTTCTCTGATATCTCTTTAAGCTTTCCTTTATCGTCGGGATGAACCAGTTTCTTAAGGAAATCTATATCGCACTTTTCAGTCTCAACCCTGTTGTAACCCAGGACCTTGAGATAACTTCCCTTCAGGAATACATTTCTCTGTGTAACTGAATCAGCTACGTATACGATGTCGGGAATAGACTGTGTAATCTTTTCAATGAAAAGGTTCTTCTCTTTAAGCTCCTCTTCAATGGTCTTCTTCTCTGTTACATCTTTGATGATGGAGAAGATCTTATCACCGCCTTCCTTAGTTTCTTTGCTTGCCTTCTCAAAGAGGGTAGATCGATGATTTAACCATCGATAGTTGTCATCATTATCTCTAATTCGATACTCTACCTCTACAAACTCGTTTAGCTTGTCAAGTCCATCAACCCTTGATTTGAAATCAATAGCGATCTGTTTCTCGTCTGGATGAAGTCGATCTTTGAAGTATGCTACTGCCTCCTGAAGATCAGTTGGAGGTGTTAGTCCAAGAAGGTCGAATACGGTACCCTTGTTAAAGACATATCTCTTTGCAGTTCGATCAACGATGTACATAACATCGGGCACCGCCAGGGTGATACGCTCAAGCAAACGAGTCTTTTCTTCGATTTCACTTAAAAGTCGCTCGCTTTCAGTTTGATTTTTTGGGATGACCAGAAAAGCAGGAGCTCCATTCCAAATTATGGAAGCAGCATCTGAGGCTAGATTAAAGGTATTTCCAGATAGGTCGGTGAAAGGGAACTCAAGTGGCTCTGCTGAAAATCCATCTTTCTCGATCTGTTTCAAACGAGCTGGGATCTTCTCTAGAGTTGAGTCATTGGTAAACTCAGAAATAAAACGACCAATTACTTCTTCAGGCTTTGAAGCCTTGAATAATGTGAGTCCTGAGCTGTTGAGATATACAATCTCTCCCTTGACATGAATGACAATAGGGATAGGGAACATCTCAAAGAGCTGCTCGATCGAATTTTCTTTTGTCGGTCCTATTCCTAAGGTCACGGTCTCTATTTGCTCAAAATCATCCATTTACCTGGTACCCTAAGCATTGTAAAATAACCAATACATCTCGGAAGGTCAATTAATTAGCATGCTCTGGATCTCTTCTAGATACTTTCTCTCATTGCTCAATCGAGGGACTTTATTTTGCCCTCCCAATTTCCCCTTCATTTTCAACCATTTTTCGAAGCTGCCAGAAGGAATAGAATGAACAACAGGTAGCTTAATTGCCGCGTCATAACTACGTTTGGCAGCATAATCAGAGTTTACAGATTGAAGCTCTTTATCAAGATCAATGATGAATTGCGACATATCAGATGGCTCTTTGCCAAACTCGATTAGCCACTCATGTCCACCACTATCAGATTCTTTCATAAAAATAGGGGCTACCGTATAATCTCTAACCTCACAATCATGAAGAGGACAAACCTTGCTCAAAGCAGAATCTGTATTGGCTACCATTAGCTCTTCTCCAAAAACATTGATAAAATGCTTAGTGCGCCCTTCAATCTTTATTCTATGAGGGTTTAGATCGGTAAATCTTATGGTGTCACCAATCTGATATCGCCAAAGACCAGAGTTAGTTGAGATAACAAGAGCGTAGATCTCATCCATTTCTACCTCATCTAAGCTTTTGGTTCGAGGATTCTCTTTACCCCACTCAGATTTAGGAATGAACTCGTAATAAATGCCATTATCCAACAGAAGAAGCATGTCATCTTTATCGGGCCTATCCTGAATACCAATAAAACCTTCTGAAGCATTGTATACCTCCTGATATGAAAGAGTTCCAGAAGGGTTGATTGCTTCAAAGGCTGTCCTATATGGCTGAAAATTCACTCCGCCATGCATGAAGAGCTCCAGATTAGGCCAGATCTCAGCAATGTCTCTTTTCCCAGTTGCCTCAAGAGCATTCCGCAGATAAACAAGAGTCCATGAAGGGACACCGGAAATATTCGTCAGGTTTTCTCCTATTGTAGATTTCACCAACATTTCAGCTTTCTCTTCCCAATCATCCAGAAGGGCAACTTCTAGTTTTGGAACCCTGTAGATCTCACCAATGATTGGCATATTCTGCATAAGGATCGCTGAAAGGTCGCCACAGATCGAATCCTCGTTCACTGCTGAAATAGAATGAGATCCACCCATAACCATTCCTTTCCCGGCAAAGACATTCTTATTTGGAAAATTCTCAAGGTAAAGGGTCATTACATCTCTTCCAGATTGGTAGTGGCAATCGTGAAGAGATTCATTTGTAATTGGGATGAATTTGGAACGATCACTTGTTGTTCCTGAAGATTTTGCAAACCACTTAGTTCTTCCAGGCCAAAGAACATCTCTTTCGCCGCGCATTGATCTTTGTATAAAAGGCTTTAAGGATTCGTAATCCTGAAGAGGGATGCGCTCTTTAAATGAGCCCTGGCTGTTCAACTCATCAAAGCGGTAGTTCTTTCCCCATTCTGTAGTAGCAGCTTTCACTATAAGATCCTGAAACACCAATTCCTGAGCTTCAAAGGGATTGTCAATGAACCATTGAATCCTGCTCATCCGCTGTCGCATATGAAAACTGATCAGGGGGCTTACCAGCTTCATTTTAGATCTCCGTTTTCTTCCTCTTTAATTCGAAATGCTGACCCAAATAAACTTTCCTTACTGTTTCATCTGCAGCCAATTCCTCAGCACTGCCTGATTTGAGGATCTGACCTTCAAAAAGAAGGTATGCTCTATCGATAATGGTAAGGGTCTCCTGCACATTATGATCGGTGATAAGAACGCCAATATTCTTGGTCTGCAATTGCATTACGACCTTCTGAATATCCTCAACTGCAATTGGATCAATTCCCGCAAAGGGCTCATCTAACAGGATAAACTTTGGGTTTACTGCTAAGGCTCTGGCTATCTCAGTCCTACGTCGCTCTCCTCCTGATAAAACATCTCCCATGCTTTTGCGAACATGTCCAAGTCCGAATTCTTCGATCAACTCTTCCAATCTGACCTTTTGCTCTTTTCGAGAGAGCTTTGTCATCTCGAGCACTGCGGAAATATTGTCTTCTACTGAAAGCTTCCTGAAGACAGAGGCTTCCTGAGGCAAATAGCCAATTCCCATTTTGGCCCTCTTATACATAGCAATGGAAGTGACATCATCGCCTCCGTAGACAATAGAACCTTCATCAGGCTTGATCAGGCCCACGATCATATAAAAACTAGTGGTCTTCCCTGCACCATTCGGGCCGAGTAGGCCCACAATTTCACCTTGCTTTACCTCAAGAGAAACATCATTTACTACTGCTCTTCCCTTGTACCGCTTTACCAGATTTTTCGCCTCTAATATCATTGGCTTGAAAATTTCAGGTCTTTTAGACTCATTTGCAAGGATTTCTGATTGTTCCACTCATTTTCTTCCAGAGTGTATAGAGCATCAATTTGCTTAAAATCCAGATCACTAGCCCATTCGCCCAATCCAAATCCGATTGCATTGAGTCTAGTGAAACCTTGTTTAAATGCCACCTTGAGGTGCGTTTGGCCTACCACTCTGGGAGGACAGGCAGTTTTCATATCCTGTGTAAGAAATATGGGCTTTGGATTCCCCGGTCCAAAGGGTTCAAAGCGAAGAATCTTGTTGATCAAGCCATAATTAGCATGAGCTAATGGGAGGTTGACATCGTACTCGATGATTGGAGTGCGCATTTCCTCGGTGATCTTTTCCCTGGCGATTGCTTCAAATCTCTCTTTGAATGCTGGCACATTCTCTTCGCTCATCGTTAATCCTGCTGCGTATTTATGTCCGCCGAATTGGTGCAACAGGTCACTGCATGCCTCTATCGCCTCGTAGAGGTCAAATCCTCTAACTGATCTCGCCGATCCACTTACACTATCTCCTGAGCCGGTTAGAACCACAGCAGGTCTGTAATACTGTTCGATCAATCTTGAAGCAACGATACCAATCACTCCTTTATGCCAATCTTGTGAATGCAGCACTGAGGAATAATTATCTCCAGGCTCTTGCCGAAGCATCTCTAATGCCTGCTCCGTAATATCTCTGTCCAGGTCTTTTCGAACATCATTGTGCTGTTGGAGAACTGCGGCATTCGCACGATTATCGTGATTTGCAGTTCCAATGAGAAGCTTCACTGCATCTGTTGCATCTTCCATTCTCCCGGCTGCATTAATTCTTGGACCGATCTTAAAGACGATATCACTTATCGTCACTCTACCTTTTACCCCTGACAATTGAATCAGAGATTTCAATCCCGGGCGAGGATTCTCTGTTAATTGTTTCAAGCCGAAGTAAGAAAGTATCCTATTCTCCCCAGTGAGCGGAACGATATCAGCCGCTAGGCTAACTACCACCAGATCAAGAAATGGGTAGAGTTGCTCTTTGCTGATTCCCTTTGTACTCGCAAATGCCTGGCATAGTTTGAAGCCTATTGCAGCTCCTGAAAGCTCTTTGTAAGGGTACTCGCAACCGGGAACCTTTGGATCAAGGACAGCAACTGCATTGGGAATTTTATCGCCAGGGAGGTGATGATCGCAAATGATCATATCAATACCAAGCCCTTTGGCATACTCTACTTTATCAATTGCTTTGATGCCGCAATCAAGAGCAATTATGAGTTTTACTCCTTGCTGATTCGCATAATCAAGTCCCCTGATCGAAATCCCGTAACCCTCTTTATAGCGGTTGGGAATATAGTATTCAATGTTGTTGTACAGCTGAGAAAGGAAGAGATAAACAAGTGAGACCGATGTAGTCCCATCAACGTCATAATCTCCGTAGATCATGATCTTCTCCTGATTTAAAATGGCATTCTCAATTCGCTCAACAGCCTGATGCATATCCTTCATGATGAATGGATCGTGCAGGTCTTCTAGAGAGGGATTCAGAAAATTCTTCACCTCATCAGAGGTGCGAAGGTTTCTTTGAATAAAAAGTCTGGGAAGGATAGGTGACTTTAGTTGAAGAGCTTCCTGAAGTGCTTTCACTTCCTCCTCGCTTGAATCCTTTTCTACCCAACGCTTATTCATAAGCCGATAAAGATAATGAGTTCGGGATGTTAGAGGCAGTGAAATTCAGGACCGTAGTTACTGCTTAATAATTGATGTGGCAGACTTCATACCTGAAGCATCTTCAATCTTCAGGATATACATGCCAGCGCTAAAATTGGACATATTCAGAACTCGCTGAGAAACAGCTCCTAATTGTTCTCTGAAGATCATCGCTCCGCTCAGATCGAAGATCTCAATTGCAGCAATTTCATTGGAACTACTTTGAATGAAAAGCTGCCCCTGGCTAGGATTTGGGAACACTCTAATGCCCAGATCTATCGGACTTGGAATTCCAACAGAAACAATTTGAACCAGTGTATCCAGGGTGCATCCAAGTGAATCTCTTGCCTGCAGATCATAAGTTCCAATACTGAGATTATTAAAGACTCCAAGTATCTGCCATGATCCATTATCAAGGCGGTATTCTTTTAAGCCTTTTCCTCCGGTAACCTGAAATTGGATCGACCCATTTCCAGTACCATCATCTCCCGTGAGATTTAAAGTAGAGATCTCGAGAGAAGCAGGATCATTAATGAAGAAAGCCAGGTTTGTTGAGCAAGCCGAATCAGAAACTCTCACCGAGTTTTTTCCTTCCTCAAGGTTTGAAACTGAACTTGTAGTATCGCCGTTTGACCAGCTAAAATCAAGCGGAGGCATGTCAGTTCCTATCGTAATAGTTCCGCTTGCTTCACCAGCACAATTTGGATCAGTGAAGTCACTGGAAAGATTATAATCGCAGTTATTGCAGTTGAAATTTCTGCTTAGCTCCATCGCTCTGCCGATATTGAGACGTCCCTCTGTCACAGTAATTCCTCTATAGGCTTCCACCTTGTCGATCGACTGAAGAATCATGTCTTTCACAATAAGAGCGATCGAATCAGGATGCTGATAGCTTGCTTGGATCGCCTCCGGACAAAGCTGAGAATAGATCAAGCCAATTGAACCTGTTACCATCGGACAGGCCATTGACGTTCCGGTTCGATTACCATATGCATTTCCGGGAAGGGTTGAATAGATAGCTGTTCCCGGGGCCGACAGATCAACGAATGATTCTGAATAGCCGGAAGAAACAGGAATGTCTCTGTTATCTGAATTTGTGACCATGATCAAATGATCGCTTGGACATAAACTCGGCATATCTCCTACAGCTCCTACGTCTACAGTAGAATTTGCTGTTGCACCGGCACTAAGGATCCCTGCATCTCCCATACTATCGTACATGGCGCACCAAATAGGATAGTTAGCCGGATCGCCATTATTGACACCAAAGGAAGAGTTTGAAGCGACCACAAATGCCCCTTCTGCTCCATTAGTCTCCAGATATCTCTGTTTCATGGCAATAGCATAAGCATAAGCCTCTACCACCTCTGATTCTACAATTGAAAGGTCTGTTACAATGGCCAAAACCTGAGCATCCCAGTTCACACCGGAAACACCTCTGTTATTATTTCCACGGGCTGCGGCAATTCCTGAAACATGTGTTCCGTGAGATATAAAGACCTGCTGAGTTTGAATATCGATGAGATTCCCTGCATCATTCAGGGTGTTGAATCCATAATAATCATCCACGTAGCCATTGCTATCGTCATCCATTCCATTATTCGGAATCTCGAATCGATTAACGAAGAAGTTTAGATCGGGATGGTCAAGGTCAACTTTGGAGTCAATAATTGCCAAAACGATGCTATCTCCCAGGGAAGTAGTACCTCCGGTTGTGCTATCCCAGGCAAATGTGGCATCGATATCAGTTCCGGCTAAACCTCCGATCTGGCCGGTATTCTTTAAATGCCATTGACGATTAAAGCTCGAATCATTCGGGATCGTTTCACGCCACTCGAGGTAGTGATCGTGCTGAGCAATTTCAATTTGCTCCTGAGCATAAAGCCAATCTAATACCGCTGGATCTGCCCAGTCACCTTCGTATTCCAACTTCCAAAGTGGAAGATGTGGGTCAAGCCGTTCACTTTCAATTCGGCCTACGGCCGGATTAAGTTCACCGGTAAAATCGGCGTTTGAAAGGATTATAAAGGTTCCGGGTACTGCTAGCTTATCATCTGAAGCACCCATCTGGGCGAAGCCCTGATGAAAGAAAACAACTAATAGTACAAGGCAAAGCCTAGGCATGATCATATTCCGGGTGATCTGCCAGCCACTGCTTAACGATGTCGAGTACCTTTTCATCCTGCCAATTAGACTCTATTCCTTCAAGATTAAGAATTTGATCAAATAGTTGGTCTTGCAGCTTACCCATTGCAATAGCATGACTGTAGCGGCGATTGCTGAAACTAACTGTTTCGTACTTAGGAAGGTATCTCCCTCCCAATTCACGCACCAGATGCTTTTCTATCTTTTTGCGTAGGATGAACTCCTGATCGGCAACGCTATCGCACATCTCAGTGTAATTTTCAATTGCCAGATCCGCAATAGCCTGTCCATCATCCACTCGGCTCTCATTATAGCCTTCGAATACCTTCTCCCAGTCATCGCCGTATTTCTCCATCATATCGTCGAGAACACGGCAATCTTCAAATCCGGCATTCATCCCCTGCCCGTAGAATGGAACAACTGCATGAGCTGCATCCCCTAAAAGCATGGCATTTTCATAGGTCCATGGATCGCATTTGACCGTTACCAGATCTGCTGTTGGATTCTCATAGAAATCCTGAACTAATGTCGGCATGTGAGGCACTGCACTTGGGAAGTACTTATTGAAGTAATCGATGATGGCCTGATCATTATCCAGACCTTCAAATCCTCCCTCGCCAGTGTATGGGGCGAAAAGAGTAACCGTGAAGCTCCCATCCATATTTGGAAGAGCGATAAGCATGAAATGGCGACGAGGCCAGATATGCAAAACGTTTTTGGTGATTCGATGAGACCCATCCTCTGCCGGAGGAATGGTCAATTCTTTATAGGCCGTTTTAAGGTAGCTCTGCGAATAGTTGAAACGAGGTGTTTTTACCATTGCATTCCGAACTCCCGAAAATGCACCATCGGTACCAAAAATGAAATCTGATTTTACGATCTGGTGCTCACCTGTATTTGTATCCTGAAACAGGCAGGTATTCTTATCGAAGTCTACATCAAGCAGACGATGGTCGAAGAAGATCTTTGGGCCCAGAGTTTCCTCTGCCTTATTCATCAGCTTCTTGTTGAGATCACCTCTGGAGACCGAATAGATGGCCTCACCATCCTGCCCGTAGGGCTGAGTAATGGCTTCCTCACCAATGTTGTGAATCTCACGTGCATACATTGGGATCGCAATCTCCTCGATTGCCTCTTTCATTCCAATGCGCTCGAGGGCTGTCCATCCACGAACACTCAATGCCAGGTTGATTGATTTACCTGCCGACATCTGGATCTTACGCATGTCCTGTCGGCGCTCGTAAACCTCAACATCATGGCCGCGCTTAGCCATGTAGCATGCAAGCATAGATCCTACTAATCCCGCGCCTGCGATTGTGACTTTTTTCTTCGTCATACTATGATTTTAGAATATCGACAAAGCGATATGCATCCTCAAATGTGTTGTAAAGCGGAACCGGAGCAATTCTGATCACATTGGGTTCACGCCAATCAGCAATAACCAAATTTGCCTGAAGTCTCTCAAACAATTGCTTACCATTGTCACCTGTGAGTAGTGACAATTGACATCCTCTTTGGTTTGGATCTGCTGGTGTAATCACTTCAAAACCTAAGTCTTCACTTGTTTTGATTAAGTATTCAAGGTATCCAGTAAGCTTTTCGCTCTTCGTTCTGAGCACATCCATCCCTACTTCATCAAATATCTCTAGCGAAGCTAGGTGGGCTGCCATAGGTAATATCTGAGCATTACTTTGCTGCCAGCCCGCAGCTCCGGAAGCAGGAATGAAGTACTTATCCATCATAAAGCGGTCCTTCTCATCATTTCCCCACCAGCCGGCAAAACGCGGAAGCTTTGGGTTATCGTGATGACGCTCATGAACAAAGATCCCACTGGTTCCTCCAGGTCCGGAATTCAGATACTTATAGGTACACCAGGTAGCGAAATCCGGTCCCCAATCGTGCAGCTTTAAAGGAACATTCCCAGCTGCATGAGCAAGGTCGAAGCCAACTAGCGCTCCTATCTCATGTCCTACTTTGGTGATTGCCTCTATGTCAAAGAACTGCCCGGTGTAATAACTGTCTCTTATACACATCTGACGCTGCCGACGAATAGAGAGGTGT
>CAXDOZ010000020.1:0-28306 GCA_963991145.1 uncultured Chitinophagales bacterium
ACTACAAGCAAGCTTTACTTCCCTAAGTTCAGCTGGTACGGATTTGATAATCAGTATCACAACTGGATCACTGATTTCATTCAGTTAGACTTCGGAACTTCTATTTTGGATGACCGCTCTGTTTGGGGCAAAGTGAGCGAAGCTATTCGCTGGACACTTGTGATCAACATCTTCGCGATTTTCCTTTCTTACCTGATCTCTGTTCCTCTTGGAGTGTTCCAGGCGGTTCATAAAGATGGTGCAATCGACAGATCCACAACCGCGATCACTTTCATGTTGTATTCGCTTCCAAACTTCTGGGTAGCTGTCCTTCTATTGGTATTCTTTACTACTCCTGATTATGGAGAGTGGACGGATATCTTCGATTCAGGTCTGCCGAAATTTGAGGAGAATACTCCATTCTATAAGATGGTGGCCCTTTCACTTTGGAACCTGGTTCTTCCTGTATTCTGTAGTACTTATCGAAGCTTTGCATTTATCTCTCGTCAGATGAGAGGAGCGATGCTGAACGTGATCAGTCAGGATTATATCCGTACTGCAGAGGCTAAAGGTTTGGCCAGAAGCAAAGTGATCTGGAAGCACGCTTTCAGAAACTCATTGATTCCGATCATCACCATGTTCGCAGTTCTGTTCCCTGCAGCGATTGCAGGTTCGGTTGTGATTGAATTGATCTTCAGTATCCCCGGTATGGGAAGTCTCTTCCTAAGCTCTATTACTAGTAGAGACTGGCCGGTGGTATTTACAATTATGATGTTCTCTGCTATCCTTACCCTCGTAGGTAATCTGGTAGCTGATTTCTTGTACACAGTGGTTGATCCACGTATCTCATTTACAAAAAAGTAGATCATGTTTGGCTGGAGAAAGAAAGTAGAACACAACATCGAGAAGCTCGAAAAAGCCAATACTGGCGAGAGCTACTGGGAGATTGTAAAGAGACAATACAAGAAAAAGCGTCTGGCTGTATGGTCATTGAGAGTACTATACCTCTTGATCTTTACTGCGCTTATTGCAGATTTTATCGCTAACGAAAAGCCCTTAGCCTGTAAGTATAACGATACCGTTTACTTCCCAGTGGTAAAGGGATATATGGTAGATCTTGGATTGGCTGATTGGCCAACTGATCTGGCTAATGTGAAGTGGCAAAAGCTTGAGTACGACTGGGTAGTTTACCCGCCAATCCCTTATTCACCAACAACGATTGACAGAAAGAACACTCAGTATGTTGGTCCGGGTGAGGAGCAAAGAGTCGAATCGGGAAGATGGAAGCACATTCTGGGGACCGATAATATTGGGCGTGATGTTCTTTCAGGACTGATCCATGGAACCAGAGTTGCAATGAAAGTAGGGGTGATCTCAATGTCGATCGCTTCGATCATTGGAATTCTTCTGGGAGCAATTGCAGGATACTTTGGAGATAAAGGATTGAAGATCTCAAGGATCAGACTCATCCTTATGCTTCTGTTGTTGCCTGTGGCTGTCTTCTATGGCTTTGGTGCCAGATCATATATTCTATCTGATGCACTGAATGATGGAGGATTCTTATGGCAGTTCATACTCTCCATATTGATATTCACTGTGATCCTGATCGTAGTCCCGCATCTGCTAAGCATTCCATTGAAGCGTCTTCCAGTCTTGAAGAAGAAGATCGCTCTTCCTTTGGATATTCTCCTGATGCGTTTTATCGAGGTATTTAACTCGATTCCGGGATTGATCCTGATCCTATCGATCGTAGCGGTTCTTGAAAAACCTTCTCTGAGCCTTGTGATGATCATTATTGGATTTATCTCATGGACAGGTATTGCAAGATTCATCAGAGCGGAGCTCTTAAAGGTTAGAAGTCTTGAGTATATCGAGGCTGCCCAGTCTTTAGGTTTCTCGCAGGCGAGAATCATCTTCCGCCACGCGATTCCTAATGCTTTGACTCCGGTTTTGATCTCAATTGCATTTGGTGTTGCCGCAGCTATCCTGACAGAGGCATTCCTTTCCTTCATTGGAATTGGTGTTCCTCCGGAGGATGTCACCTGGGGATCAATGCTTAACCTGGTAAGAAAAGCCCCGGAAGCATGGTGGCTGGCGATCTTCCCTGGTCTGGCGATCTTCATTACGGTAACCATCTTTAACCTTATTGGTGAAGGTCTTACCGACGCTTTAGATCCAAAGCAGAAGCAATAATTACAATTAGCTGAATCCTTTTATATCTTGCCGTTGTTTCTATAGCAATGCGCTGGATAACTGTAGTTTTCATTTTACTAAGCTCGATCACCTATTCGCAGGTGATCTCTGTCTCCGGACCAAATAAGGTGTCTTCCAAGACCCCTCGCTTTGCCATTCTGGGCAAGAACGAGCAGGGGATCATTGTGAGGCGCTACGGGAAAACTGATACCGAGATCGATATCTATAACGATCGCCTAGATCTGGAGAAAACCAAGACTGTCCACCTCGGAGAGAGTGCAATGATCAAATCGATCACCCTGAACGCATCTGGAGCAACGGCATTCTACCTTGAGGATGGAAAGGAAATGAGCATTCTTTATGGGCGCTTCCTGAACTCAAAATTCGAGTCGAGCGGTAAGCCCGTTCCAATCGACACACTCACAGATGTAAAGGGTTCTGCCTATGATCGCTGGAGGTTTACCAGCAGTCAGAATCGCTATTACTATATGTTCTACTCAAAGACCTACGAAGAGGAGGCTGTTAAGACAGTTTCTATCAATGTAGTGAGCAGAACGCTTGACACCTTTCACAATGCCACTTTTGAGATCAAGGGTGACAATATGGAGTTCTTTGAAGCAATCGTGAATAACGATGGAGACACATGGGTCATCTTAAAAGAGATTGAAGACAAGAAAGCAGATCCAAAGCCAATCGATTTTGAAGTCCATTATTTCAGAGCAGATAGCAATGAAACGGGCTCTTATGTGCTGAACTCACGAAATGCGGTTTATGGCCAGCCAAAAGTGGTGATCGATAATCTCAACTCTCTTTTGATCTTCAGTGGCTTTGCAAATACACCTGATTCAAAGGGGAATCCCGCCGCAGGCGGATTACTTTTCAGAAGCGTGGATCCTTACACGGGCCGCGAGGTAGCTAGCGGACAACAGGCATTTTCCAAGCAGTTTATCTACGAGCTAACGGGCCTGGATACCAGTAGAATTGAGAATAGGGTCTACACCTTTAAGATCAGAGATATCATGCAGCGGGTTGATGGTGGCGCGCTTGTGATAACTGAATCCGAATATTCCGAGACCAATCAGGACGACTTCTCTACTTATGTAAGTCCGGGTTTCTCAAATTTCAGAACAGTTACCGTCTTTTACTTCAATGATATTGTCGTTTTCTCCATCAGCCCGAAGGGCTCAATGGAATGGCAGGCGATCTTGCGAAAGAAGCAGATCTCTGAGGATGATAATGGAGCTTATTCGAGTTTTACCACTATGAATACCGGCGACCGATTGCGATTTATTTATCCTGTAGATATTTATTCCGGAGCCGATGCCGGCGAGTATCAGCTTTTTGCTCAGGGGAAAATGGCGCGGGATATCCTTTTTAATCAATCGGAAAAAGATGTGATGCTGATCCCTAAGCTTTCAAAGCAGATCACCCCAAGAGAGCTTTTGATTCCAAGTTATAAGAAGGGTTCCCTGCGCTTAGTGAAGATTACTTATTAATTTTCGGGCAGTGATCCGCCTCTTTAGAATAGCCGGGCCTGTCGGCCTGATTTCCATCATTCTTTACTCTGCAATCTTGCACAGCTTCCAACTAATGGAGCCTGAGGCAATTGTGCCAGAATCAACACGGACAGCCCCACTTTACGACTTCGTGATCTGGGCGATGGATGCCCTGAATATCTATTCGGTAATCGCATTCTTTATTATATCTACTCTGCTTCCCGTGATCCAAGGATTGATACTTACCGATTTTCTCGATAAGCAGAAGCTCTTTATCCGGGTGATCTGGATCCCTGCATTTGCATTGATCCTGCTTACCGGCCTCATTCCTGAAATGGCGGCTTTTGGCCCCGAGCTCATTTCATTGACCTTCCTCGTCCTAATATTCAAAAGGCTCATGCATACCTTTCGGAAAGAGCGATGCGACAGGGATCTTTTTGACATAGGCTTCTTTCTTGCCCTGGCGATGTTATTTTATCCGCTCACTTTCATTTTTGTCCTCTTTGTATTTATTGCCATTATTCTCCTGAGACCATTAAAGCTTAAGGAGATCCTGATCTTCCTTACCGGGGTTTTGGTTCCCTACTTCCTCACCTGGACGATCGTTTTTGGATTCGGATTAGACTACGCACTTCTCAATCACTTTAGCGAACTTCTGGTCATTGATCTATCTTTTGCAATTGATCTGGACCTGATCGCATGGATTCAGATTGGAATTTTAGTTTTCGCTTCTTTCGTGGGTTTTTTCATGATGCAAAGCCAGTACAACACCTTTACCATTCAGGTGAGAACATTCCTGAACATTACACTTGTTTATACGCTAGTTGCCATGATAAGCCTGATTTGGTCTACGCCGCTGGCCATCGTGGCATTTCTTCCAGTCTGCCTGTCGCTTTCAATTTATATGATCAAGCTGATCAGAGACATTCGTTGGCCTATTTTGGCCGAATTAATTCATGTATTTTTGTTGCTCGGTTCAGCCTACCGAATTTTATTCATGTAAAGTAGATTCTATGAAGTTTGGCGTTGTTGTTTTCCCCGGTTCTAATTGCGATAGAGACATGCTTCATGTCCTGGGAAATGTAATGAACGCAGAGGTCAAGGCAATTTGGCACAAAGAGACCTCTCTTGAGGGATTCACATCCGATGATTGTATCGTTCTACCTGGTGGTTTTAGCTATGGTGATTACCTGAGAACAGGTGCCATTGCAAGGTTCTCTCCAATTATGGAAGAGGTTGTAAAGTTCGCTAACAATGGCGGAAAGGCATTTGGTGTTTGTAATGGATTCCAGATCCTTTGTGAGGCAGGTCTGCTTCCGGGAGTGCTTCTGCACAACGACAATCAGAAATTCATCTGCAAGAATATCGAGCTAAAAGTAGAGTCGAAAGACAGCCTTTTGACGAGGTCTATCGATCAGGATCAATTGACTATTCCAATTGCTCATGCCGATGGAAGATTTTTTGCAAAGGATGAGGTCCTTGACGAGATCCAGGCAAATGATCAGATTCTATTCAAGTATTGCGACGAAGAGGGAAATGTAACCGAAGAGGCCAATCCCAATGGATCGGTATTGAATATCGCAGGAATCAGGAATAAAGCTGGGAATGTCTTTGGGATGATGCCACACCCTGAGAGAGCAGCAGAAGACGACCTTGGAAATACAGACGGAAAGTCCTTGTTCGAGTCTCTATTGGCCACAGCAGGAGTGCTGAGCTAAGGCACAGAAATTGAGATAAACCTATTCATGAAGAATTTCATTATTACTATGCTGGCAGTTTGGGCTTTTGGCCTGAACTCCAATGCCCAGGATCTTTCACCAGTAGTATGGTCAGCAGAGATCTCTGAAACAGATTCAGGAAATTTTGCACTGTTCACAGCATCGGTTCAGGATGGCTGGTACGTGTATGGTCAAACAATTCCAGATGGTGGCCCAATACCAACTGAAGTGATCATTTATGAAGGCACTGAAAGCCTGCAGGGAAAGATCTTTGAATGGGGACCAAACAAGAAAGAGGGCTTTGATGACCTTTTTTCTATGGACATTGTCAAGTACGCCAGGAAATTATACCTGCAACAGAGAATCGAGGGCGAGCAAAAGTCTGTTATCAGCGGAACGGTAACTTACATGTGCTGCAATGACGAAAGTTGTTTGCCACCTGAAGATTTTGAGTTTAGTTTGCAAATCCCTTAACCCAAACATAATACACGATGAAAATGCGCTTTAACATGTTCTTCCTTTCCCTACTGATCTTAGGGCTAGTTGCTTGCGGTAGCGAAGAATCAAATGAGGAGGAATCTTCTGAAGAGACAACAGAAGAAACTACAGAGAATACCAACGAGGAGACTACTGAGAATGAGTATCAGATCCTTGAGCCGGTAACGTGGAACTTCAGCACAGAGATGCTTGAAGAGAACACTTACAAAGTGACTTATGAAGCTACGATCGATCCGGGATGGTACGTTTACTCTCAGTTTCTTAATGATGGAGGTCCAATCCCAACTACAGTTTACTTTGACGAGAATGCTGCTGTTGTTAATACTTCAGAAGTAGAAGAAATGAGTGATCACGTAAATGATGGATACGACAAGATGTTTGATATGGACGTTAAGAAGTTCTCTCACTCGGTTGTATTCTCACAAACAATTGAAGTTTCAGAAGCTACTACTCTTACTGGAGAAGTTGAGTATATGACTTGTGACTCTATACAGTGTATTTTCCCAGACCCGGCCAAGTTTGAGCTAGCACTAGGAAACTAATCACAGGTTAAATTTCAAAATCACATGAAGTACCTCTTTCAAAAGATATCTCTCTTTGCGATCTTCTTTGTAATACTTGGTTTGCCTGCTTTTGCAGAGCAAGGAAATGGAAAAGGTCAGGAGGTATTTTATGATGAAGCTGGAGAATTTGACCCGGAGGCTTTTGAGCAGTCTCTGATCCTTGAGAATGCAGTAGCAGCTTCTGAGGAAAGTGCTCAAAATGAAGAGAAGAAAAGCCCATGGGCAATTTTCTTCCTTGGATTTATTGGAGGATTGTTCGCATTGGTAACTCCTTGCGTATTCCCAATGATCCCACTTACAGTCAGCTTTTTTACCAAAAGCAGCCAGAACAAGAAAAAAGGGATCTTCCAGGCCGTCCTGTATGGCTTTTTCATCTTCATGATCTATGTCTTGTTGAGTGCTCCGTTCCACCTGCTGGACCTTGCGCCCGACATCCTAAATGAGATCTCTACGAATGTTTGGCTGAACGTGGCCTTCTTTGCCGTTTTTGTATTCTTCGCTGGAAGCTTCTTCGGCTACTACGAGATCCAATTGCCTAGCGGTCTGGCAAACAAAGTGAGTTCAGCAGAAAGTGCTGGTGGTGTCCTTGGAGTCTTCTTCATGGCCCTAACACTTGCAATCGTCTCATTCTCCTGTACAGGTCCGATCATTGGGTCCCTGCTTGCAGGAACCCTTACCCAGGGTCCATGGCCTCTTACTGCGGGTATGGCAGGGTTTGGAGTAGCGCTGGGACTACCTTTTGCTCTATTTGCCCTGTTCCCAAGCTGGTTGAATAATCTCCCTAAATCGGGAGGATGGCTTAACTCTGTAAAAGTGGTGCTAGGATTCCTTGAGCTTGCACTTGCTGTTAAATTCCTTTCAAATGCAGATCTGGTTGCTCACTGGGGAATTCTTCCACGTGAGATCTTCTTCCTGATCTGGGTGATCATTGGATTGCTAACTACTCTTTATCTGTTTGGAGTGATCAAATTCCCTCATGACAGCCCGGTCAAGTTTAAAGACCTGGGCAAAGTCAGAATCGGATTTGGGGTTTTATTCCTCGCATCTACAATTTATCTCTCTTTCGGATTGATGGGAAGAAATCTGGCTTTGCTTAGCGGATTCCCGCCTCCGATGTATTATTCCATTTTCGAGGATGAGGATGACGATCCTCTGGGTGATATAACTGAGGAGCAATTGAAAGAATGGGGGATGTCGGAAAATTGCCCGCATGACCTGCCTTGCTTCAAAGACTTCCACGATGGTTTGGCCTTTGCCAAGCATATCAATAAGCCTATTCTCATCGATTTCACCGGCTTTGCTTGTGTTAACTGCCGTAAGATGGAAGAGAATGTTTGGCCTCAGGAGCAGATCCTTGATATCCTTGCAGGAGATGTTGTTTTGATTTCACTTTATGTAGATGATAAAGAGGAACTACCTGAAGAGCAGCAGATCACAGTTGAACACAACGGTTATTCAAAAGAGCTTGAGAAAGTTGGCCAGAAATGGTCTTTCTTCCAGACGGTGAATTTCAAATCAAACACGCAGCCACTATATGTGATCCTGAGTCCGGATCTTGAAGTTCTTGCTGAGCCGGTTGGATACACTCCTGATGCTGTTGAGTATAAAGCCTGGATTGAGGCAGGGGTGAAGAAGTTCGAGGAGATGAATACCACTACTCCTACGGCTTCCAATTAATGAGGATCTGACCTCCCTCTTCTACTATTTCAAATTCATTTGGGCCTTCTAGAATGTAGCTGCTATCAGTAAGCGGCAATAGGGCAACTGTACCTTTTTCATATGTACATGAATACCTGTTTTCACTTTGACTCATAGAATAAGTGCCCTTAAAGAATCTCCATTTTCCAGCACTTGAAAGCCAGTATACTGGTAGGCTTCCCTCACTGATCTCTATTTGAAGCATGCCCTGGAAATCACTCAGAAACACAGCGGTATCCTCTTCCATGGCTTTTATAAAACCTCGGTCTGTCGACCGGATGGAGCCTCCATCCCATTCAATTGTATTCATTGGCTCTGAGCCAGGCGAGTCACTCTGAAGTCTTTTTGTTACAAACCAGAGTAAAAGCATGAGTATTCCCGCAATCCCAACGATTACGATCCTGCTGAGACCTGATCGGCTCTTTCCTCCATGTTGTGTTCTGAAATTGGGCATTTGAGCTTCTAATCTGACTAAAATTCTGACACCCTTAGAGAAGTAGATTCTATTTCCGTGTCAAATTGACAGAAAAACAGCCGTGGCACAGGCTTTGAAGAATGCTGCGAAAATTAAACACGATGAGCAAAGGAACCATAAACGTTCAGACGGAGAATATTTTTCCGATCATTAAAAAGTTCCTCTACTCAGATCACGAGATCTTTCTTCGCGAGTTGATCGCGAATGCAATGGATGCCACGGAGAAAGTAAAGAAGCTTTCTGCCATGGGCGAGGTGAAAGGAGATCTTGGCGACCTGACCGTAGAGGTAAGCATAGATAAAGAGAACAAGACCCTGACCATTGAGGACAAGGGACTTGGAATGACGGCCGAAGAGGTCGATAAGTACATTAACCAGATCGCATTTTCAAGTGCAGAGGAATTCCTTGAGAAGTTTGAGAAGATCGAAGACAAAACTACGATCATCGGTCACTTCGGATTGGGATTCTACTCAGCATTCATGGTAGCTAATAAGGTGGAGATCTTCACCAAGTCTTATAAAGATGAACCAGCTGCCCATTGGACCTGTCTGGGAAATCCGGAATACGAAATTGAAGAAAGCGATAAGGCAAACCGCGGAACGAGGATCGTTTTGCATATCAATGAAGACAGCGAGGAATTCCTGGAAGAAGCCAGGATCCAAACACTCTTAGACAAGTATTGCAAATTTCTTCCTATTCCAATTCAGTTTGGTGAGACTACCAGAACAGAGAAGGATGATGATGGGAATGAAACGACCATCACTGAGCCTAAGATCATCAATATTACTGATCCTGCGTGGACAAAGTCTCCAGGCGAGCTTACTGATGAAGACTACATCGCATTTTACAAGCAATTGTATCCATTTGCAGAAGAGCCACTTTTTTGGATACACCTCAATGTAGATTATCCATTTACCCTTACCGGGATCCTTTACTTCCCTAAGATTGGCAAGCAGATCGAATTCCAGAAGAATAAGATCCAGCTTTATCAAAATCAGGTATTCGTAACTGATAATGTAGAGGATATCGTACCTGAGTATTTAACTCTACTTCATGGGGTACTTGATTCACCTGATATTCCATTGAACGTTTCCCGTTCATATCTGCAGGCAGATGGAAAAGTGAAGAAGATCACAGGGCATATCAGTAAAAAGGTATCTGATAAACTGAATGAGCTATTCAAGAATGAGCGCGAGTCTTATGAAGACAAATGGGATAGCACAAGCATCTTTATTAAGTACGGAATGATCTCAGATGAGAAATTCTACGATCGTACCAAGGATGTTTGTTTGTACAAAAGCGTTGATGGCAAGTTCTACACCTTCGAGGAGTACAAAGCAAAAGTTGAAGCGAATCAAAAGGACAAGAACGATCGCCTGATCCTTCTCTATACTTCAGATCGCGATACGCAGGATACTTATATCGAGGCTGCTAAAGACCGCGGGTATGATGTTTTGTTGCTTGATACTGTGATCGATCAGCACTTTGTATCTAACCTGGAGCAAAAGCTTACTGATGTTGAGTTTAAGCGCGTAGATGCAGATACTCTTGATAAGCTGATCGAGAAAGAAGAAAGCTTTGAAGACCTTTTGAGTGAAGACCAGCAAGAGAAGCTTAAGACTTCTTTTGAAGAGGTGATAGGGGACGAGAAGGTTACCGTTGAGGTTAAATCACTTTCTCCAACCGATCTTCCGGTTGTGATCGTTCAGAATGAATTCATGAGAAGGATGAAAGAGATGCAACAGATGGGAGGCATGATGGGAGATCTCCCGATGAACGTCCATTTGGTTGTGAACTCAAATCATCCGCTTGCGGCAAAGATTTTAAAGAGCAAAGCGCGCAAGAAGGATTTGATCGGACAGTTATATGATCTGGCGCTGCTAAGCCAGGGTATGCTTTCAGGAGCAAAACTCACGGGCTTTATTAAGCGAAGTATAAATGTGATGGAGGATTAATCCTCCTCGATCAACCATTTGATCGAGCCATGGGGATGGAAGGTATTGCGACCTTCTGATTCCAAATGAAGATTCCCATTGGCGTCAATACCTTTCACTATGGCTAAGAAGGCGTTTCCATCTATCTGGAAGCGCCTTTTTGCATTTATGGAATACATCTCCTGCTCATAGATCTCTCGGATCTGGCGCCAGCCTCCTCTTTCGAGGCGCTTATACCAATTGTCTAAATGGAATGCCAATCTGGGCGCAAGCCTCATCGGGTCGAAGACCCTGCCCAGAAGCATATTGGCAGAGGTGGCATTTGGCAGCTCAGGTGGGAAGTACTCCTGGTTTAGATTGATTCCAACCCCAATTACACTTGACTCGATCTCTTTACCCTGTATTTGATTCTCAATAAGAATGCCCGCGATCTTTTTGTTGCCGGCAAAGAGGTCATTCGGCCATTTTACCTTGCTTTCGATCTCCAATTCTGAAAGCAGGAAGTCCTGAGTACCCAAAGCAATTGCCGCACTCAATTTGTTAGCTTCATTGGCAAAAAGACCTTTTGGAAAAACGAGTGAGGAGAAGGCGAGGATATCTCCGCTTGAGTTCTCCCATGAATTGCCTCTTTGCCCTCTTCCCTGAAACTGGTCTGAAGTAAAAATTGAGTAGCCGTTTTCGATACTTCGGTCCTTGAGTTTCTCCTTGAGCAGATCATTGGTTGATGCAGTGCTCTGAATATGCTCTAGAACCTTTCCAATCAATGGCTTGTTAAGGTTTGAGTCCAAAAGAATTTCGTAGCTTTAAACGCCTAAAATAACCGCATTTATTGAAGGAAAAGAAGACTGCTGCAGGATCAATTAGCAGCGCAGAAATGGCCAACGCGATTGTTGAAGCAATCCTTGACAAGAAGGGCCATGATGTTCTCAAAATCGACCTTACTGAAATTCAGGAAGCCGTGACGGATTACTTCGTGATCTGCCATGGGGATTCTGATGTTCAAGCAAACGCAATTGGGAAGAATGTTGAGGAGGAGATCAGGAAAAAGCACGGTGTGAAGCCGATTTTTTCTGAAGGACGCTCCAACACCGATTGGATCCTTTTGGACTATTTCGACGTTGTAGTTCACATTTTTCAGCGTGAGAAGCGTGATTTTTATCAACTCGAAGAACTTTGGAGCGACGGAATAGTTACTCGTTATGATGATATGGGAAATCCCATTGATGCAGAATAAAGAACAGGGAAATGAGTCAGAACAACAAAGCTAATAATAAGAAGGCGCCAAAATTCAATTACTATTGGATTTATGGGATAATCGCTTTGGCACTTCTTTTATTCTTCACCTTCACCTCAACGGATACGAGACTGAAAGAAGCTGATTGGGAAGAGGTAAAGGGAATGATCGAAGATGGCGATGTGAACCGCATCGTAGTAGTCAATAACCAAAATGCCGAAGTATTTCTTTATTCGGATAGTTTAGGAAAAGAGCGCTACTCAGAGGATGAAATTGAAAAGACCAACCAATTCTTTGGTCAGTCAAATCAAGGTCCTCACTACATTTTTACGGTTTCTTCAGGAGACCAATTCAAAGAAGACCTTAAAGAGCTTTACGCTCAAATGGATGCCGATGGAATGGCTGTTGAGCCGGTTTCAACCAAGTTTGAGACCAGAACCTCATGGCTGGAAAGAGTAGGATGGTTATTACCGATCATCATTATCGTTGCTCTTTGGATCTTTATCATGCGTCGCGTTTCAGGTGGTGCAGGTGGAGCCGGTGGACAGATCTTCAATATCGGTAAGTCTAAAGCCACCATGTTCGATCAGAACAGCAAGGTGTCAATCACTTTTGATGACGTTGCCGGATTGGATGAGGCTAAAGAGGAAGTGATGGAGATCGTTTCATTCCTTAAGAGCCCAAAGAAATACACAAACCTTGGTGGTAAGATCCCTAAAGGTGCTTTATTGATCGGCCCTCCGGGTACCGGTAAAACGCTTCTTGCCAAAGCAATGGCAGGTGAGGCTAAGGTTCCATTCTTCTCGATCTCAGGATCTGATTTCGTTGAGATGTTCGTGGGAGTTGGAGCAAGCCGTGTTAGAGACCTTTTCAAACAAGCGAGAGAGAAAGCTCCATGTATCATCTTCATTGATGAGATCGATGCAATTGGTAGAGCAAGAGGGAAGCAACTGATTCAGGGTAATGACGAGCGTGAGAATACGCTAAACCAGCTCCTTGTAGAGATGGATGGTTTTAGCTCTGAGAAAGGGGTGATCATTCTGGCGGCGACTAACCGCCCTGATGTACTTGATCAGGCTCTTCTTCGTCCGGGTCGTTTCGACCGTCAGATCGGAATCGATAAGCCGGATCTTAAAGGAAGAGAGCAGATCTTTAAGGTGCACCTTAAAGCAATCAAATTGGGAGATAGTATTGATGCTGAGAAGTTAGCAACGCAAACTCCCGGATTTGTTGGAGCAGATATCGCAAATATCTGTAATGAAGCTGCCCTTATCGCTGCAAGGAAGAATAAGAGTCAGGTTGAAATGGACGATTTCAATGATGCAATCGACCGTTCGATCGGGGGTCTTGAGAAGAAGAATAAGATCATCTCACCTGATGAGAAGAAAGTGATTGCTTATCACGAAGCCGGTCACGCATTATGTGGTTGGTTCCTTGAACACGCCCATCCACTGGTGAAAGTTTCTATCGTGCCTCGTGGAGTTGCTGCGCTGGGTTATGCTCAATACCTGCCGAAAGAGAAGTATCTGCAAACCACCAATGAGATGTATGATCGCATGTGTATGACCATGGGTGGTAGAGCAGCTGAGAAAGTGATCTTTGATGAGATCTCCACCGGAGCTCAAAGCGATCTGGACCAGGTAACCAAGATGTCATATGCAATGGTTACAGTTTACGGTATGGATGAGGAGTTTGGTAACATCTCTTACTATGACCTCATGAATCAGAATAACTTCCAAAAGCCATATTCTGATGAAACTGCCAAAGCGATTGATGATCACGTTCGCAAGATCATTGAAAAGCAATACCTAAGAGCGATCGACCTCTTAAAAGAGAAGGAAAGCGAATTGCACCTTCTTGCTAAAGAATTACTCGATAAAGAAGTTCTTTTCAAATCTGATCTTGAGAGATTGATCGGGAAACGACCTGTAGGTTATGATGCTCCCATGGAGTATATCTCCTGGGAAGAGGATAGAGAAAAGGAAGACAGTAAAAAAGAGAGCCTTAGCGATGAAGAAGTAAAAGAGGCTAAAGAATCAGAAATTAAAAATGGTTCTGAAAATAACTCTGCCGACGAAACAGAGGAAAAGAAGGATAGCAATACAGAGGAAGCTTCAACTTAAGAGACCTCTATCTGTAGGGTTATCCACTAAGCGTTGATAATCAAAGCCCACCCTAGCGGTGGGCTTTTTTTTAATTTGATCTCCCATGGGTACCGAGCGCATGGGTTTATTTAAACGGTTTCGATCAGCAATCTTTGAAAAGAGTCCTGAGAAAAAAGCTGACACTGTCTCAGAAGCCGAATTAGAAGAGGACGATAGCCTCAATCCCGCTGAAAATCAAGAACTTGAAGAAGTTGAGAGTGCAGATGACAATTCTGTAGATCTCGCTGATGAAGAACTTTTAGAGGAGAAGATCGAGGCTGTAAACGAAGAAGAGACAATAATCGAATCTGAGCTTGAAGAGCAAAAATCAGAGGAAAGTGAAGAATCAAGCTCAGAAATTGATTTCGAGATCACAAATGTTGAGGAAGAGTCAGAACCTGAGGAGGAGACTGAAGAAATGGAATCTGTAGTTGAAGAAAATATCGAGGAAGAGGTAAAACAAGACTCTGTAGAAGAAGATCTTCCGGTAGAAGTGAAGTTTGCTACCGAATTCTCCGAGCGAGGAGGAAAGTTTGTCTACTGTGAAACTATAGATGAGCTTAAAGCCAGTTTGGGCTCCCTCATGGACAGCATGGAGTGGGATCGTGTTTTCTTATGGGAAGATGAGGTCAAGACACTCGTTGCGAATAACAAGTATCAAAAGAACCCACTTGGCTTCAACATGGAGCAATCAGATGTAGCCATCTCATTTTGTGAGTTTTTAGTTGCTGATGATGCATCAGTGATCTTTAGTCCATATCAGGCTTCTCAAAGAGGATTGCAGGTCTTTCCGGAGAATCAGATCGTAATTGCAAAGCCATCTCAGGTTTTGGAATCTATGGAGCAAGCGGTTGAGAGCTTTGAAGCTATGTACAAAGACCAGCTTCCATCGGCCCTAAACCTCGATCCTGAAGTGAAAAGTCGTACAATAAGCGGGAAATTGGTACTTAGTTGCGGCGGAACAAGAGACGTTATCGTCTTCCTTTGCGAAGAACTGTAGATATTTGCAGCCGCAAGTAAATTCGCATTCTTAAATGTCTGAACCTTCCAAGATCTATTTTGCCTCTGATCTGCACCTTGGTGCACCTAATAAAACCAAGAGCAGAGAACGTGAAGAGCTATTCATTCAATGGTTGAATGTGATTGAGAAGGATGCCGCAGCTCTATATCTTGTTGGCGATGTGTTCGACTTTTGGTTTGAGTACGGAACCGTTGTTCCTAAAGGCCATGTCCGCCTTTTGGGGAAGCTTGCCGCCCTTTCAGATTCTGGCGTAGAGATTCATTATTTTACCGGGAACCACGACATTTGGACATTCGGCTATTTAGCCGAAGAAATTGGAATGACGGTCCATTACAACCCTATTGAGCGAGAGTGGAATGGAAAGCGTTTCTTCATCGGCCACGGAGATGGCCTGGGCCCGGGTGACTACGGGTATAAGAGATTAAAAAAGCTGTTTCAATCAAGGCTGTGCCAGTGGATGTTTAAGTGGATCCACCCTGATATTGGTATCAGAATTGCATCCTTTTTCTCCAACCACAGCAGAGACAATCAACCTGAGTTTGAGCGAAATTACCTTGGGGATGAAAATGAATGGCTGGTACAATACAGTAAAAGGAAATTAGAGCAAGAGCATTTTGACTATTTTATCTTTGGTCACAGGCATTTAGCTCTTGATATTGAATTAAATGAAAACAGCAGATACATCAACCTTGGTGATTGGATCAGATTTACTTCCTATGCGGTCTTTGACGGGCAGGATCTTCGCCTTGATTACTTTTCTGCTAATCCTCAGTCTGAGCTCGAAAGCTCAGGAGAATAAGATCCTCACTGAGGGGGATCTTCTACGAGTAGATAAAATGGGGAATGCCTATCTGAGGGTAGGCAACAATCTGCACCAATTCAACCAACAGGCTGAACTCACTTACACTCATGAAGCCGTGAATTTTGGCGCTCTGGACCAGTTTGACCCGAGCAATCCCTTAAGGATCATAATCTTCTATCAGGATCTGATGAATGTTGTAACGCTGGACAACACCTTGAGCGAGGCTTCGACAATCAATCTTCTACAACTCGGGTATCAGCAGGTGACCGCAGTAGCCAGAGCCAGAGACAACAATATTTGGGTCTATGACTATATCAGCTTCCAATTGCATAAGATCGATGGCTCGGGCCGAATACTGAATCAGAGCGAAGATCTTAATGTGCTTTTAGGAGAGCCAATTGAAGGTGTATTCATTGTACAAAGCGAGAATGAGGTCTTCATGAGCGATCCCAATTATGGTATCCTGGTCTTTGACGCTTATGGCACTTACTCTCGGACTATTCCGGTCAAAGGACTTACAGAATTTCAGATCATTCAGGGAAGACCGGTGATCTGGGATGGAGAAGCCCTGGTGAGGATCAATAAATTCCTTGAAAATGAAGTGATCTGGGAAGATGAAACTCTATCAGGAGTAATCGAAGCTGCTACGGTGAACCAGCATATCTATCTACGCACCAATGATGAGCTCATTATTCGGAGCTTCTGATTTTTGAGGACATTTATTTAATCTAAATTTGCCCCTCGGCTTCAAAAGCCCTGTTATGCTAGATAAGTTAGAGGAAATACACATTCGATTTGAGGAGGTTGGGCAGTTAATTACTGACCCGGAAGTGATCGCTGATCAAAAGCGATATGCGCAGCTTACCAAAGAGTACAAGGATTTAAAAGAGATCTCTGAAGCGAGAACAGAGTACAAGGATATTCTCAGCAATATTGATTTCAATAAAGAGCTTCTCAGCACTGAGAAGGATGATGAGATGAGGGAGATGGCAAAAGCTGAGCTTTCTGATCTGGAGGCAGCCAAAGCAAATCTTGAAGAAAGACTCAAACTATTACTCGTTCCAAAAGACCCTCAGGACGAAAAGGATGTCATGCTTGAAATTCGAGCCGGAACAGGAGGCGACGAAGCCTCGATCTTTGCCGGAGACCTGTATAAGATGTATTTGAACTACTGCGAGTCAAGAGGATGGAAGGTTGAGATCATGAATCAAAACGAGGGAACAGTTGGTGGATTCAAGGAGATCGTAATGAATGTGAAAGGAAGTAACGTCTATGGCGATCTGAAATATGAATCAGGGGTACACCGAGTTCAGCGAGTTCCAAAAACTGAATCTCAGGGACGTGTACATACTTCTGCTGCCACTGTCGCCATCATGCCGGAGGCAGATGAAGTTGACGTAGAGATCAATACCGCGGATATTAAGGTAGATACATTCAGAGCTTCAGGAGCTGGTGGACAGCACGTAAACAAGACCGAATCAGCGGTAAGGATGACGCATCTTCCAACAGGGATCGTTGTTGAGTGCCAGGAAGGGCGTTCTCAGCTGCGAAACAGAGAGATCGCTATGACCATGCTTCGCTCCAGAATTTATGAAGCAAGCGTTCGAGAGCACGAAGAGAAGATCGCTGCGGAAAGGAAGAGTCTTGTTTCTACTGGTGATCGTTCTGCGAAGATCAGAACATACAATTACCCTCAGGGAAGGGTGACCGATCACCGTATCAATCTTACACTTTACAATCTGGACAATGTCATGAATGGCGATATCCAGGAGATCATTGATAAGCTTAAAATGGCTGAACAGGCTGAGCGACTCAGTGAAGGAAACGACTAAAGATGAAAAAGCTCCTAACCCTCATTCTACTTGGAATCTCAGTAATCGGCTTTAGCCAGGATAAAGTAAGCTTTACCTGTTACCTGAAAGGTGGTGATGTGATTACTGGGTATACTACAACCCGTACTTTGCAATTCGCTACTCAATACGGAAATCTGGCTTTCCCTATTAGAAATGTAAACTCGATAGAACTTGGAATTCAAAGTCCCAAGAATGAGGAAGCCATTATAAGTGATCTCGATCTTATTCAATTCGGAGACAGCGCTGAAGCCAACTTCCAGTTCGACAGACTCTCCCGAGGAGGAGTAGAGCTATTGCCTGTGGTTCGAGAGTATATTCAATCACCGGGTTACAGAGCTATGCCCGGCCGAACTCTTAATGTTGGGGTATTATATGAAGTTCTCCTGGCCAGGCATGAGCAAACAAGGAACTTTAAGGAAACTGATGTGGTCTTTTTTGATGATCTCTACAGTATTGAAGGACTTTACGACTTTGAAACCATAAAGCTGGAAACCGAATTCGGTTCTGTTGAGTTGGAGAGACTTAGAATTCAAAAGGTCGAAATAGGTATTGAAGAAGATCCTACTATTAATGCAAGAAACTTCAAGCTTCAATCAAATCAGCACTTAACTGCTAACAAAGAGGATGGTTGGCTTAATACAGGCATTATAGTCAAAGGAGGTCAATACCTTCAGATCACTTCAGCCGGACAGATCATGCTGGCTTCCCTAAGTAATAATATTTATACTCCGGATGGAAGTGTAAATGGGATTCCAATCAAAGGTGATGGATCAGTAACCTATGGTAATGTAGTATTCAAAATTGGAGAGCGAGGAGCCACTCAACGCGCTGGTGCAGATTTTGCCCAGGTAGTTGAAGAGACGGGTATTCTTTACCTGTCTATTTATGAAACGGTATACAATAAAAACAACAATGGTTCTTACTCAGTAAGGGTAAGAATGGAGTAAGTTTTTAATTCTCTGCAGCTAAAAGCTCTTTCACTTTTGCCTCTAAGGCAGCTCCTTTTAAACCCTTTGCTACAATCTTTCCATCCTGATCAAGGAGATAGGTATTAGGGATGGATGAGACCTTATATTCTTTACAGGGAACACATCCCCAGCCCTTGAGATCTGAAACATGCGTCCAGGTCAATTTGTCTGCGATGATCGCCTTTTTCCACGCACCGGCATTCTTATCTAAGCTCACTCCAAGGATTTCAAATCCCTGATCTTTATAGGTATTGTAAAGAGCCACCACAGATGGATTAGCTCTTCTACATGGGCCGCACCAGCTCGCCCAGAAATCGATCAATAAAACTTTTCCTTTGAACTCTTCAAGATTGTGTTCAACTCCTGATGTATCATTTAGAACGATCTCCGGCGGCACTGCCCCGATTGATAATCTTCCAACCTTGGCTACCCAATTCTCTACCAGGATCGTGTATTTATATTCGGGCTGATACTTTCTAAGACTGTCGAGTTCAGCCTTTACATATGGAAAGAGATTCTCGTCTCTTAAATACCTGGCAATGATCCAACCTGAAACTGGTGACTCCTGGTTATTGGAGATGAAGTTCTGCATGTGATTTAATCTCTCCTGACCTTTCGCTGCAAAAGCACCTCTGTACTGGTTGGCGAGTTGATTATTTCCCTGGCCTACAGCCTGATTGTATGCGTTTTGAATCTGACCCTGCTCTTGCTGGAAATTCATGTCTGCAAGTTGAAACTCCATGAACTTATCATGCGAAGCCGAACCGGAAACAAAGGCCTCATTGAATCTTTCCAGATTGAATTGAAGTGTGATCTCAGAATTCTCAATAAAGACCTGTACAAGTTTTTTCTTTCTATTATCCACCTGGAAATAGAATAGCTCTGGATGCTCAACCGAGCCGGTGAATTGAAACTTACCATCAACAACATTTACCGTATCATAAGGCTGAATCTGAAAATTCACAGCACGCTGCATGTACACGATACCTGTATCGTAGTTTTCGATCGTACCATTGAGGGTAAATGATTCACCCTGATCTGTTTTATCTTTTCTCCCCGGCTCAGCAGAGCTTATTATTGGCAGGGAAACAAGGAATACCAGTAGGATTGTCAAATTCCGGATCATAACTCTTTCTTTATATTCTACAGAGATGCAAATTAGGCCAATTATCCATTAAAGGTCTTTAGCAAAAGGCATTTAACAGATATTAGATATCAACCAGAAATCTCTCAAATGATTAAATCAACTACAATTAGCAGGCCTGAGTTCAATTACTAAGGGCTAACGAGGAATAGATTCCCATCTCTGTCGCCAACCAGCACATCATCGCGCCTTAAAACTGAGAGGCTGGTAAACCAGGTATCAGAAATGCGAGTAACTACCGCCCAGGTTCTTCCTCCATCCACGCTGCGAAACAGATCTCCTCTGTCTCCACAGGCATATCCAATTTCGCGGGTAAGGAACTCAATATCATTTAATATCCTTCTGGCTGCAAATGGCTTACTCTTCGGATAGGTCACCCTCCAGTTTTCACCTCCATCAAAGGTGTATCTGATTGAGCCTTGCCCTCCGCATGCATGCCCGGTATCAGCAGAGAAGAAGTAAAGTCCTGTAAAGTTTTCGCCTCCGGCGGATGTTGGTTCCCAGCTAAGACCGGCATTAGTAGTTTTGAAAATGAAGCCATAACTGGCCAGGTAACCTACAGATGGATCAGGGAAGAAGATGTCCCTGAAAGTTCGATCTGATTCAAAGATCAATTCCCAGTTTTGTCCTCCATCTCTTGTCTCAAACAGTTGCCCAAAATCGTATTCATCCCCTGTTGCGGCATATCCTCGCAATTCATCAAAGAAGAAAAGTGCATTGATGTTTCTCGAGCTGTCGATCCTGCCGAGATCCCAATTGATCCCACCGTCGGTGGACCGGGCGAAGAGTCCGTTTTGTCCTCCGAGGTAGAAGTTTTGATCATCCAGAACGAATAGATCGTAGAATGGCTCATTCGCAATCACTTCAACTCTCCAGGTTGTATTCTGTATAGAGGCATTGGCTATGTATCCCAACTCGTCATTCTCCCCTCCAGTGATCCAGATACTACTGTCGGAATTGATAAACTCAATACTATTTATATCGTAGTTCAAACCTGGCCCAATGGGTGTCCACTGTCTTCTGATTGGAGGTGGGCCACAAGCCTCGAGGAAAGTGCAAGCAAAAAGGAAAACTATAATTCTACTCCACCACATCCTCAATAGCTTTCAAGATCAGGCCGCAGGCCTCTTTAATTTCTTCCTCTGTAATAATAAGTGGAGGAGAGATCCTCAAACAATTATCTGCAAACAAGAACCAATCTGTGATTATCCCTCTTTTTGCGCAGGCATCAATGATCGCTTTGTTGGTCTCGAAGTTTTCAAACTCAAGCGCCATCAGGAATCCAAAATGTCTGAATCGCTTTATGGCCTTGTGCTGAAGTAGTTCTCTGAAAAGCTCATTCTTTCGAGAGACCTGATCAAATAAATTCTCTTCCAGGATAAATTCCATTCCTGCCTGTCCGGCAGCACATGATACCGGATGCCCACCAAAGGTGGTAATATGTCCCAGGTATGGATTCTCGATCAATACCTGCATCTTCTCATGATTGGCTATAAATGCACCTAATGGCATTCCACCTCCAAGTGCCTTCGCTGTCAATAAAACATCAGGCTCTATTCCAAAGTGCTGAAATGCCCAAAGCTTTCCTGTTCTTCCCATACCGGCCTGTATCTCGTCAAGGATCAGGAGTGCTCCTGTCTCATCGCATTTGGCTCTCAAGGCATTCATATACTCCTGAGAGGGCGGAGTGATGCCAGATTCAGCTTGAATAGTCTCAAAGATCACTGCAGCTGTTCTACAGCTGATTTTTTCGAGATCCGGCAGATGACCGTAATTCAATTCCAGGTTTCCAGGGATCAGGGGGCGGTAATTACTTCTAAAGTATTCGCTTCCGATTACACTTAAAGCTCCCATGGTTGAACCGTGGTAACTATTTTTCATGTGCGCAATTTCGGTGCGGCCGGTATATCGCTTAGCGAGCTTTAATGCACCCTCTGCCGCTTCGGCACCAGAGCTAACGAAATAGACATTATCCAGTTTCTCGGGTAAAGTGGAGCAGATCAATTCTGCATATCGGGCCTGTGTCCCAACAGCAAATTCACCATATACCATCACATGCATATGCTTTGATGCCTGTTCCTGAACAGCCTTTACCACCTTTGGATTTGAATGGCCAATGCTGCTAACGGAGATCCCACTGATCAGATCGATCAGCTTGTTTCCATCTGTATCAAAGAGATAAATTCCTTCACCTCTCTCAATATCCAATAGTGGTGGGATGTCGCTGGTTTGAGCGACGTGTTTTAGAAATAACTGCCGTGTTCCGAGCATCGCCCGAAGTTACAAAAGGCTATCTGAACTGAACCTTACTCCTTGCCGCTCTTCCATCATCTGTGAAGAGTTGTAGAATGTAATTCCCAGGTTGGATGTTCTCCCTTTCAAGTCGGTATTGGATGTTACCGGGCTCAATATTGAAATACTTATGAACTCTTCCGTCCATTCCAATGATCTGCCCCTCGATTGACGATTCTGACAGTTCAGCAAGGTCAAGCATCATGAAATCACTGGCCGGATTAGGATAAACCTCAACGCTGGCCTGGTTAAGTGGTCTTCTGATCCCTGTTGTTAGATCAACTCCGGTAGTGTCGAATAGGAAGAAAACCAAAGTTACCATCATCTCATCATTACTAGTTTCTCCCCAGGTAACAGAGGAAGGACCATTGTTTTTATACTTCGCTTCAGCTACAAGTCCTCTATTCAATGTCGTTTGAAGGAAGGGCTCATAATAGCGTGTTGGTGGATGCTGATAATCGTAATTCTCCGTTTGACAGCCAGGTACGCCACCAGGGCAACCGGCATCGAAAACCATAGCTCCAGGATTTCCCTGAGGGTCTGAATTGTATAAGTTGAAATCAGTTCCATACTGGTGAGTATGAGAAGTCAATCCCCAGATCCAGATCGGAATAGGTAGGCTGGCAAATTTTATATGCTGGGAGAATGTCTGTTCCTGATTATTGTTTGGAATGAAGATGTTGTAATTCGGAATGATCTCCGATTCCATTGTTTGATTTGCTGTGCCGGTTGGCTGAGTGTAAACGTTGATGTATACGTCACATCCGGTAGTGTAAGTAGTAGAGTAATTGATGTAATGTGAATTGAGATCAAGAACAGTATTGGCCTCCCAATCGAAAGCTGTCCCACTTGGGAGTTCAACAGCTTCAGAGAACTGAACTGCGTTCACGATCTTGGTGTAATAATGAGCATTATCTACTCTTAGTCCTGGCCCTTTATTTGAATCTTCTCCCGGGCGATATTTCCAAAGAATAAAGTGGTGTGAATAGGTGCCCATCACAGTCTCGATCTTATGAACCTCTAGATCATTTGGAAGATTAGTCTCATACTTTTGAAAGAATTCAACCTCATCCTGCAATTGGCCTGGTGTTGATGGAGGGAGAATAAAAGGACCCATATGAATTTGAAATCCTTCTCCGGCAGGAGGAGGCATTGGAATCTGGCTAAGAGAATTGAAGCCATTTGGACCGTGGTAATCTGCAATTAAAGCTGTATCGATCACGATTCCCGTTTGAGGAGCTCCATACATGATCCATTGACGAATCAACTCGATCTCTTCATTTTCAAGAGGATTGCCTACTGATGGCATTTCATCTCCTTCACCCATATCCAGATCTACCTCAATAGCCAGGTTGTTATTGATCTTTCTGAAAAGGAAGCTTTCGTATGGCTGACCAGCATAAACCAATTGATGATTCTTACCTGCTGAAACTGGGTTGCTTGGCGTTACTCCAACAAGATTATTGTAAACATCAGCTTTTCTCACTGCCGGGGATGCTCCCGTTCCTTCTAAGTCAAGTGATCCGGCCTGAGCTGCATTGCTGTGGCAACCGGATGTTGCACAGGAACTCTGGAGTAGGTTATAAACCTGGTCATAAGTTGATTGGGCTTGAGTAGTATAGAATAGGGAAATGGAGATCAGGAGGGTAAGAGCCTGCTTCATGTTTTGGGTTTTGTTCTAAGTTAATGCTTGTTGGGTAGGGAAACTGCAAACTACCTGCCATAAATGACAGATATTCAACAAGTATGTACGAAGTAGAAGCATTTTCGGTTGCCTCTGTCATTCTTTCCACATGGGTAGAAATCAGTTCATTGGGTCTATTTCAATATCTTCGCCATGACCAAAAAGGCTCCTTTATTTCATGGGAATAATTCACTCCTCCCTCCTCTATATCCGTTTTAAAGTTTTGTTCCAGATGATCTATCTGAACATCTTTAAGCACTTCAGCTTCAGACGCCTGATCTTCACCAGTCTTTTGGTCCTCATTTGCATCTTCTATTGGGCATTGATTCTCTTTTTTAGAATACTGGATGAGATCTTTTTCTTCGGGTACAGGAAGTCGAAAGTGAAAAAGCCGGTCTTTATCATAAGTAATCCGCGAAGCGGTACAACATACATGCATAGGTTACTCTGCCTCGACGAAGATCGATTTGCTTACACACTTTTATACCATACGCTATTGCCATCAATCACCTTCATTAAGCTGGTTGATGTCATTAGTTGGATCGATCGCAGGGTAGGAGGCTTCGGGCGCAAGTTTGCAGATTGGATCGATAAGGTCGCCTTCGGCGGATGGAGTAATGTGCATCCAATGGGAATCAATCAAAGTGAAGAAGATGAAGGACTTTACTTCTTTGCAATGATCAGTCCTGCTCTGGGTTTGGTTTGTCCATTCTTTGATCAGTTCAAGGACATTCAATTCCCCGATCGCCTTCCTGAAAGAGACAAGAAGATGATCCAGAACTTCTATGGAAACACTGTGAAGAGATGGATGTACTGTATGGGAACAGATAAAGTTTATCTGGCTAAATCTGTGATGTCAACTGGTCGATTCCATATTCTGCTAAATGAGTTTCCGGATGCCAGGATCGTATATCTGATCAGAACTCCGATGAAAGCAGTACCGAGCTTCGCTTCGATGTTCACGGCGACATGGCCATGGCTAAGTCCTGATATTCCGTTAAAGAGCCCTGAAGGGAAGTCCTGGTGTGAGTTGGCAGTAAATTACTATTCGTATTTCTATGAGCAGAAGGATGTTCTGGCTCCAGAGAACTTTTACACGGTCAGGTATGAGGATCTGGTAGAAGAACCAAAGGAAACTGTGGAAGGGATCTATGACCACTTCAACATCGAGATTACACCTAAATTCAGGGAACAATTGGAAAAAATCACTGTTCGAAGTCGTAATTATAAAAGCAAACACAAGTATGCTTTAGAGGATTACGACATGACTCCTGCCGAGGTATACGAACCATTAAAAGATCTTTTTGCCGAATTCAAATTCGATCCCAAACCCTAATCAATAATTACATTTTATGAGTGAAGCTACTTACTACTACATCGTCTATGGATGGTTACTCCTTGGGCTGATCACCTTTTTCTATTTATTAAAAGTTCCAGCTCCATTTGGCCGACATACATCAACCAATTACGGTCCTATGATGGATAACAAATGGGGATGGATCATCATGGAGATCGCTTCTCCGATCTTCTTTAGTTACTTCCTTTTCACAGGATCACTTGAGATGACTACTCCCAAATGGATCTTTTGGGGACTTTGGGTTACACACTATTTCAATAGGTCATTGATCTACCCATTCCGTCAAAAGGATACCAAGAAGAAGATGCCGGTTTTGGTCATGCTTAGTGCAGTTGGATTCAATTTCATGAATGGATTCATTGTAGGAACCTACCTTGGAAATTTCGCGGTTTACCCAGAAGGTTGGCTAACAAGTCCATTAATGATCATTGGTGTGATCGTATGGTTGACTGGATTCTTTATCAACTTCCAATCTGACAACATCTTATTAAGTCTGAGAAAGCCTGGGGAAACCGGATACAAGATCCCGCATGGTGGTATGTTCAGATTCATTTCCTGCCCAAACCACTTTGGTGAGATCGTTGAGTGGACTGGCTTTGCCATCATGACCTTTAGCGCAATTGGTATTGCAGGAAGCCTTCCAACTGCAACATTTGCTATCTGGACGGCAATGAATTTGATCCCTCGAGCAGTCTTCCATCACAAGTGGTATCTGGAGAAATTCACAGACTATCCAAAAGAGAGAAGAGCTGTATTGCCATTTGTTTGGTAATTTGATAATGATCAAAAATTGAACCCATGAAAAGAATTCTATTCATACTATTACTGGGAGCCATTAGCATTAGTTCCTATAGCCAACTTTCTTTAACTCCAATGGTAGGTTACCTATTAGGAGGACAGGCAAATACCATAGATGGTGATTTGAAATTCCAGAATGATGTTATCTGGGGAGGTGCCTTAACTTATATGATCAAGCCCTCAAATGGTATTGAGTTCCTTTATTTAAGAGCTGATAGTGAGATGTTTCTAAAGCGCCAGAATGGCGATAGAGAAGATCTTTTTAACACTTCTGCAGATTACTTCCTTATCGGATCAACCACTAAGAAGGCTATTCACGAGCGCTTCATCCCATTTATTAATATTGGAATTGGTGCAACGCGTTTCAATGCGAAGTCACCTGGAGTTGGAGATCAATGGATGTTCACCGCAACACTTGCAGGTGGGTTCGAGATCATGTTCTTCGACAGAATGTGTTTCCGTGCTGAAGCAAGAATGCTTGCACCAATGCAGTTTGGTGGATCTGGATTCTGGTGTGGTACCGGAGGATGCGATGTTGGCGTTAGCGGCTATACCTCTTTCGTTCAGGGTTCATTTACCGGTGGATTAATCATTAATCTACTTACAGCAGATAATTAGAATCAAATCAATTTTAAATCCCGGCAAGTAAAGTCGGGATTTTTCGTTTTAGCGAACTAGTGTGATCATCCCGCTCATACTTTCTTTCTTGCGGGTAGCGCCATTTGTAAAGGTGATCAGATAAGCATAACCGCCCATTGGAGCATCTTCTGATCTGTACCTTCCATCCCATCCAATATCGGGATCGTTCGAATGGAAAATTGACTCTCCCCATCGATTGTAGATGATCAATTCGTAGTTCTCCAATCCAATTCCAACCGGGGACCACACGTCGTTGATCCCATCACCGTTTGGTGTGAATGAGTTTGGAATATGGATGATACTCGCCGGATCTACACAGATTTCCTGAATAGCACTTGATTCGCAACCACCCTCATTCCAAATAGTCAAATAGATGAGGTAAGTACCGGTATCTCTAAATGTGTAAGTTGGATTGTCATATGGCTCATAAGGAAGGAAGCCTCCATCACCAAAGAACCAAACTCCTGTATCTGCTCCATCACTTTGGTCAATGATCTCAATTGTAGGATCAATAAGGTCCACGCATTCATCGTAAGGAACTGTAATGAAATCAGCCTGAATTCTTTCGAATGATGGAATTTGAACACTCGCAGATTCTGTACATCCGCTATTGATCTCTCTAACAGTTACCGAATAGAATCTTCCAGCTTCTCCTTCAATTCGAGGAGTGGAGGTTGAAGGGTTATCACTCCAGCTGATATCGTAAGCTCCGCCCGAAGGGCTAATGGTAACTACTGCCCAGCCTGGTTCTCCAAAGCAAACAGCTTCGCTGGTATCGATATCTAAAACAAAAGGAGGCGTAACTCTAATAGTCACATTTGCTGATCCGGGATCGCTACAGCCATCATCTACTGCCACGGTATAGATCGTGCTTAATGAAGGTGAAACCAGATGCGAAGTACCATTACCTAATCCCTGGGTCCATATATAATTATAGGAAGTAGGAACTCCTCCGCTGGCTTCAGCTGAGATCCTTACCAGATCTCCTGAGCAGATCAGACTATCACTGAATGGAACAGTTACTCTTATTGGATCCTGAACAAAAACAGAAATTGAGCTACTCACAGCGCAATCTCCTGTTCCCACGGTGTATCTAATTGTATGATTCCCTGACCCTGCTCTCGATGGATTGAATATACTATCGTTAATGATCGGTCCACTTATTACGCCTCCCGGCGGATTAAAGCTCAGAATGATATTGGTATCGGTAAAGCAGTAAGTAGTTGCCAATCCCGAGATGCTCACATTTGGCAAAGGATCTACGGTTACTTCCATGGTATCCGGACAACCATCAGGTGATGTGTATCTGAGTTCATGGATTCCTACTCCGGCTGCTGTAGCACCAAAAAGTCCTGTGCTAGGATCTAATAATCCGGCAGATGCACTGCTCCATAATCCGCCCGTAGGGCTTGCAGGAATAACAAATGGTGATTGTGTCTCACAAACTGCGGTGTCTTCTACCACAGCAGGAGGGAAGACCGTAATGTTTGTGCTGTCTGTACATCCATTCATGGTGTAATACAGACGATGAGTCCCCGGTCCGGCTATGGAAGGATTAAATCTGCCCGTAGGGCTTCCGTTTGGATTTGTGATTCCCACTCCCTGCCAGAATCCACCCCAGGGTGTTCTTTGGCTGCCTGCCCAATCAAGGATATATACAGAATCAACAGGGCAGCTTGATGGCAAAGGATCTATTCTCACCTCAGTTCTTCGAACATACATGATCATATCATCCGAGCAGCCGGCAAGGTTGTAGGTCAATGTTACTGTTGGAGTAGTCGTGCTAAATCCAGGCCAGCTAGGTTGGAACAAGCCG
>CAXDOZ010000021.1:0-27844 GCA_963991145.1 uncultured Chitinophagales bacterium
GCACAGAGCTTCTATCTTCCTGAAAGCTGCTGAGCTACTTACTGGCCCGCACAGAGATTATCTAAATGCCTCTACGATGCTTTGCCAGTCAAAGAATGCTATGCAAGCTGAGATCGATGCGGCTTGTGAGTTGATCGACTTTTTCCGATTCAATGTTCAGTACATGACTGACTTATACTCTGAGCAGCCGGAATCAGCTCCGGGAATCTGGAACAGAATGGAGTTTCGTCCGCTTGAAGGATTTATTTTCGCTGTAACTCCATTTAACTTCACCAGTATTGCTGCAAACCTTCCATGTGCTCCTGCAATGATGGGTAACACTGTTGTTTGGAAGCCATCTGATACTCAGATCTACTCGGCGCATTTCATCATGCAATTGTTGATCGAGGCAGGACTTCCTGATGGCGTTATCAATATCGTTTATGCCGATGGACCTGAGACTGGGGATGTTTGTTTCAATCACCCTGATTTTGCAGGAATCCACTTCACCGGATCAACCGGAACCTTTCAGCACATGTGGAAGACCATTGGTGGGAATATTGACAAGTACAAAGCATATCCAAGAATCGTAGGAGAGACAGGAGGAAAAGACTTCGTTCTTGCCCATCCTTCTTCTGATGCTGATGCAGTAGCTGTTGCACTTGCTCGTGGAGCCTTTGAATTCCAGGGTCAGAAGTGTTCTGCTGCATCAAGAGCATATATCCCAAGTAATATCTGGGAGCAGGTAAAAGAGAAATTTGTTGCTGACGTGAACAGCATGAAAATGGGAAGCCCTGAAGACTTCACCAACTTCATTAATGCTGTGATCGACGAGCGTTCATTCGATAAGATCGCTGCCTATATTGATCAGGCTAAAGCCGATGGGCAGGAGATCATCACCGGTGGTAACTACGATAAGTCTGTAGGTTACTTCATCGAGCCTACTACTATTGTTACGAAGGATCCAAACTACCGCACCATGTGTGAGGAGATCTTTGGTCCGGTTCTTACGATTCACGTTTACGATGAGAACAATTGGTCAGAGATCATTGATGTAGTTGATAACACTTCTCCATATGCCCTTACCGGTTCAATATTCTCTCAGGATCGCTATGCAATTGCAGAAGCGACAGAAAGATTGAGCCAGGCTGCAGGTAATTTTTACATCAACGACAAGCCTACCGGGGCGGTTGTTGGTCAGCAGCCATTTGGTGGTGCGAGAGCTTCTGGAACAAATGACAAAGCGGGTTCAGTTCTGAACCTGACCAGATGGGTAAGTCCACGAACGATCAAAGAAACTTTCGTTCCAGCGAAGGATTATCGATATCCTTTCCACAGCTAAATTTAAAAGCCTCCCTTGTGGAGGCTTTTTTGTTTTGATTATCAAGGACTTTCGACAGCTTTAATTAAAAATTAAATTAATGTTTACTAGCTGTCAGCAAGGGGCTAGCCTTTTTGCTTTAAAGGAATTATTTTACGGGTCCTTTATAAAAGCATAATACAAGAGAATGAACAAGCTAGCAGCCCTCTGCTTAGGAATTCTTATCCTTTTCGGAACTATTCCAGCTAACGCAAATCAGTCTATCAGACTTAAGAATGGTAATCTCAAGACCAATAATAACCTTGAGCAATTCCTGTCTGAATCTGAAGTCTTGCAAATACCGACTTTTCACGGTGAATATCACTTGCTTCTGCAATTCAATGATATTCCTACTCAGCAAGAGAGAGAGCAAATTGAATCTACCGGTATCAAGTTGGTAGAGTATCTGCCAAAGAATGCCTACATCGTAGAAGTCCCAGAATCATATGATCTGGAGCAATTGAGATCGATGGATGTGTTCTTTGCCGGTCCAATTCCAACTGCGATTCCGCTTCATACTGACCTTTACACTGAGACTTACCCTGCTCATGCAATGGTAAGCTCTACCAGGATCAGACTACAGATCTTGCCTTACAGAGGGCAGGACGAAGAGGCTATCAAAGAAGCATTGATCGATTACGGAGTTGATGTATTCAAGGATCCAAACTATCCTGAGAAGATCAGCATCGAAGTAGATCTATGGCAGATTGATGAGATTGCCGCTGCTCCTTTTACCTATTTCCTTGCTCCAATTGACGTAGAACCGGAGCTTGAGAACCTAACAAGTCGTTCAGTGCACAGGGCAAACGCTATCGACAATATGATGCCGGGTGGTTACCGCTATGATGGATCTGGGATCAATGTCGGTCTTCAGGATGATGGATTCATTGGGCCACATGCCGATTATCAGGGAAGACTTACTCATTACACTGCGACAAATGGTGGAAACCACGGTGACCACGTTGCGGGTACGATCATGGGTGCCGGTAATATCGAACCACGAAACAAAGGGATGGCTCCAGGAGCTGATATCTACGTTGGTTATTACTTCCAGATCAACGGAAACATGACCAATTACTACAATAATGATTCAATCTACATTACCTCAGCCTCACTAGGCGCGACCTGTAACGGAGGTTATGATGGAAACTCAGTAACGAGAGACCAACAGATCAACTCTATGCCTAAGCTGATGCACGTTTTCTCTGCGGGTAACTCTCAGGCAAGCAACTGCGGGTCTGGGGGTGGATCCGGCTGGGGAACGATCTCTGGTGTACACAAGCAGGCAAAATAGCTGATTGCAGTTGGAGCACTTGATCACAATGATGGAATGTCGGGTTACTCTTCATGGGGACCAGCAGAAGATGGAAGGCTAAAGCCGGAAGTTACAGCCAGAGGTTCTTCGGTTGTTTCAACCGGAACTGGAAATGCCTACTACACAGCTTCTGGTACTTCAATGGCCTGTCCTGGAACTTCAGGTTCATTAGCCCAGCTTTATCATGCTTTCCGTGAGTTGAACTCGCAAAACTTCGCCGACTCATACATCCTTAAGGCAATCATGATGAATACATGTGAAGACCTTGGGAATGCTGGTCCGGATTATCGTTTCGGTTACGGAAGGATCAATAACCTTAGAGCATTAGAGGTACTTGAAAATAACTGGTACACACTTGGAACTGTAAGTCAGGGAGGATCAAATAATTTCAATATCAATGTTCCAGCAAATGTCGCTGAGTTGAAGGTGATGGTTTACTGGCACGACTACGAAGGAAACCCAGCTGCCAATCAGGCTTTGGTGAACGATTTAAATATGTCGATTACTGCACCGGGTCCATTTGTTTACCAGCCATGGATTCTTGATCCTACAGCAAATGCTACTAACCTGAATACTCCTGCGATCAGAGGAGTGGATACCCTTAATAACCATGAGCAAATCACGATCACCGGTCCTACAGCTGGTAGTCATCAGGTGACTATCGCCGGTACTTCTGTTCCTCAGGGACCACAAGACTACATTATCACTTACACCTTCATTTATGATAGCATATATGTGACTTACCCAATGGGAGGCGAGTCATTTGAGCCTGGATATACTGAAAAGATCCGCTGGGATGCTCATGGGAATATTGGAAACTTCACTTTAGAGTACAGCTTGAATAATGGATCAAGCTGGACTACTGTAACAACAGGAATCGCTGGATCAAGAAGGTACTACGACTGGACTGTTCCAAGCACAATTACCTCTCAGGCTCTGATCAGAATTTCAAGATCTGGATTGGTAGGAGTAAATGACACTTTCTCTATCATGGATATCCCTACAGGCCTGGCCATGTCTGATAAATGTCCAAGTATTGGAACCCTTACCTGGAATGCTGTTCCAGGAGCTACATCTTATGACATTTTCGTGCTTGGAAACAAGTACATGGATTCCATTGGAACAACGAGCAATCTTTTCTTTGACATCGGAGGCCTAACAAATGGCGTGGCCAACTGGTATAGTGTTCGCGCCAGGGTTGGCGGTGCAGTTGGAATGCGCGCAGATGCGATTGAATACACACATACCGGAACAGGAAGCTGCTTCCCATATGATCTTTCCGTTTCTTCTTTAGTCAGCCCTTCGGGCGGATGTGGTCTTACTGCAAACGAGACAGTTACTATTCAGATAACTAATGTGGGTACGGATTCAATTCCTTCGGGAACCCCAATTACAATTAGATACAGATTGAATGGAGGCGCAATGGTTACCCAGGTAGTCAACCTTGCTTCTCAATTAGACAATGGTAATACCGCGAATCTAACTTTTAGCACCACCGGTGATTTTTCGCCAGTCAATAACACCATTAATATATACGCAACTACCGCCGGAGATAACTTTGCCGGAAATGATTCACTAGTTGGAATCACTTTGACAAATATTCCTGTAGTAAATACATTCCCATATCTGGAGGATTTTGAAACAGATTCAGGGAACTGGTATTCGAGCGGAATTCTAAATGAATGGGAGTGGGGTACACCTGCTGGTCCGGTAATTAATACAAATGCTCCGGGCGGAACCAAATCATGGATGACCGACCTCAATGGTAATTATCCCGATAACTCAACTTGCTACGTGCAAAGCCCATGTTTTGATCTAAGTAGCCTTACAACTCCATGGATCAGAATGGATATCAATGTAGATATCGAGTTTTCATGGGATGGGGTGCTTCTGCAAACATCAACTAATTCTGGTGCATCATGGAACACTCTTGGTGCTCTTGGAGATCCAAATAATTGGTACAACGATGGAACTGTTAATGCACTAGCTGCGACCGACCCGGCTCAGGACGGTTGGACAGGTAATTCCGGAGGATGGATCTCGGCTAGCCGTGAGCTTACCGGTCTGGGAGGACAATCATCAGTCTGGATCAGATTTGTATTTGCTTCCGATGGACGGGTAAATGAAGATGGTTTCGCATTCGACAACATTGAGATCTTCGAGCCATTCAACAATGATATTGGATCGATGACGGTAAATGCCCCTGGTTCAGCACCATGCTTATCTAGCGCTGAAGCAGTAAATGTTTCTATTCAGAATTATGGAGCAGCTACTCAGACTGTCATTCCGATGGCCTACGAAGTTTCCGGCCCAATCAATTCTGGTGTTCAAAGAGATACGATCAATGCCAGCGTTGGAACAGGTGTTATAGGTACTTTCACCTTCGGGCCTACGACCGATATGAGTTCCCCAGGTGTTTACACAGTGACAGCCTGGTCGGAACTTCCAACAGATCAGGATAACACAAATGATACGGTATCGACGACAGTAACCAATATTGCTGCGATCTCAACCTTCCCATGGAATGAAGACTTTGAGTCTTTCACGGTTTGTGGGAATGTGAATACCTGTAACCTCGACTGCGGACCTGCGGTTTCAAATGATTGGGTTCAGGATGATAATGATCAGCAGGATTGGAGAGTTGATCAGGGCGGAACAGCTTCAAACAACACTGGTCCAAGTCAGGATCATGATCCTGGAACTGCTCAGGGTAAGTACATCTATACAGAAGCTTCAGGAGGATGTGGTAACCAAACCATGAATATCGAAACACCTTGTTTTGATCTTAGTGGATTGAATGATGCTCGTTTTGCATTCTTCTATCACATGTTCGGTGGAAATACCGGTAGTATTTACCTGGAGTCATCTACAGACAATGGATTGACCTGGACCACTCTTCGCACATTGACAGGTGAAGTTCAAACAACCTCAGCCCAGGCATGGATTGGAGATACGGTAGATATTTCTTCACTAACCGGTACGGTGAAATTCAGATTCCGCGGAGTTACAGGTGGAGGATTTGAAAGTGATATGGCTATTGACGCTGTTCAGATCTTTGATATTCCGGCAGTAGTAGATGTTGAAGTAAGCCAGGTTATTACTCCTACCTCGGGCAGTTGCGGAAATGCAACTTCATCAGTTCAGGTTGTAATTAGAAATAATGGTGCAGCCCCAGCTTCTAATGTTCCGGTAAACTTCGATATCACTGGTCCATTGACCACTGGTCTTGTGACAGAAATTGCCGCCGGACCAGTTCCTGCTGGAGACACGATCCAGTATACATTCACAGCTACTGGAAATCTTGGAGCTCAGGGTAATTACATCCTTACATCTTACACAACTTTTGCAGTAGACGGTAACCTGGCAAATGATACTTCCACAAGTGCAATTGCTATCAATGATGCCACGCCACCAACGATTAGCTGTCCTTCAAATATTACAGTAAATGCTGCAGGAGGAACTTGTGCAGCTACTGTAAACTACAGTACTCCAACATTCAGTGATAACTGCTCAGGAGCCAGCATCAACAGGATCGCCGGCCCAGCTAGTGGAGCTTCATTCCCAGTGGGAAGTACAACGGTTACCTATCGAGCAACTGATGCAGCAGGAAACACCTCTAATTGTAGCTTCACTGTAACTGTGACTGACAATCAGAATCCAACGATCTCTTGTCCTTCAAACATTACAGCAAATGCTGCGGCAGGAACTTGTTCAGCAACGGTTACCTATAGCACTCCTTCATTTGGAGATAACTGCCCAGGAGCAAGTATCAGCAGAATTGCTGGTCCTGCAAGCGGAGCCTCATTCCCAGTAGGAAGCACAACAGTTACCCATAGAGTTACAGATGCAGCAGGACTAACAGCTACCTGTAGCTTCACTGTAACTGTTACCGACAATCAGAATCCAACGATCTCCTGTCCATCAAATATCACTGCGAACACTGCCGCTGGTATGTGTACCGCAAATGTTACTTACAGCACCCCAACATTTGGAGATAATTGCCCAGGTGCTAGCATCAATAGAATTGCAGGACCAGCAAGTGGATCTTCATTTCCACTTGGAGCTACAACCGTGACACACCGAGTTACCGATGCTGCTGGAAACACAGCAGATTGCAGCTTTACGGTTACGGTCAATGATAATGAGAGCCCAGTTCTTAACTGTCCTTCAAACATCACCGTAAATGCAAACCCTGGAGCTTGTGGAGCAAACGTGAGCTATGCCGCAGTGACAGCAACAGATAACTGTGCTTCACCTTCAGCCAATCAGGTTGGTGGATTAGCAAGCGGAGCTTTCTTCCCATGGGGAACCACAAGTCTTAGCTTCAATGCAAATGATGGAAATGGAAATATCGCTAGTTGTGGATTCACGGTTACGGTAATCCCTGCTGATTCAGTACAGGCAGGATTTACATACACCGCTACTGGCTTGATGGCCAACTTCACCAATACCAGTGTAGATGCAAGTACCTACCTATGGGATTTTGGGGATGGTAGCTCATCTTCAATGACAAGTCCTTCTCACACTTTTGCATCTGCCGGTTCTTATACAGTTTGTTTGATCGCTAATGGTGCATGTGAGTCCGATACAATTTGTCAACTGGTAACAGTTTCAAGCACTGCTCATACATGGACAGGAACTAATAGTTCTGCATGGTCTGATCCCGGTAACTGGAGTAATAATGCTGTTCCTACTGCTTCATGTGGAGAGCTTGATGTTCTTGTTCCATCAGGTATGCCAAATGATCCAATCCTGGATGGTAATTACAGCATTAATCATCTGCAGGTAATGGCTGGAGCTTCTATTACTATTCCAACTGGAGACACATTAGATCTATGTGGCAATATCACTCAGCTTGGAACCATCAATATGGGTCCTGGTGTGATCAGATTCTCAGGATCTACGGCTCAGAGCTATAATGGAAATAGCACCCTTGGGATCGTTATCATGGACAATTCAGCAGGATTGAACTTTACTAGTGGAGCAACACTAAGATGTGCTGAAGCTCTTATAATGGTTCAGGGAGACATCGATGTTCCTTCTTCCGCTGATCTTGTGCTTAGAAGTACTGCAACAGGTACGGCTTATCTCGATGATTTCAATAGTGGAACGGCTGGATCAATTACGAATGGAGCAGGTGCTGGTGATGTCACGGTTGAGAGATGGGTTGTTAACCCAAACAATGCTTTCCATTTTATCTCTCCTGCTGTTAGTCCGGCTACCGTAAGTGGTTGGTCTGATGACTTTACCATTTATGGACCAAACAATGCTCAGGTAGTACCTATGCCAAACTGTGATCCAACAGCTCTTGCAGCTGGAAGTCCTTTTGGTGGCTTGTTTGAGTACAGAGAGAATGCAGTTACTACTTGTTATTTAGAAGGCTGGCATGTGAGATCTGCTGGTCCTTTGACTCATGGTAGTGGATACGCAGGTATCATTCCAAACAACAGAAGAATTGAGCTTACAGGACCTCCGGGCACCGGAGCTGTAGTTCACGGGCCTCTTACTCGTACGGTGGTGAATACGTCTTCAGCGGTAGGGTGGAATCAGGTTGGTAACCCATATCCATCTCCGCTGAACTGGCCTGATGTTGCTGCGGCAAATCCAGGATTGGGAGCTACAGCATATATCTGGAATTCAAGTGGATTCTATGGAGGAACAATGCAGCCATTGAGTGCTTTAATCCCGAGCGATAATATTGCCAGTTCGCAAGGGTTCCAGGTAGAAGTTCTTGGACCTGCGCCTCAATCTGTAAACATCGCTTTTGATAATACGATGCGTAGAACTGGTAATACAAGTTTCCAGAGAAACGGATCTCAGTATGATCAGAGACTTGATCTATTAGTGACTGGAAATGGATTTGCCGATAAGACGCATATCGTATTCCTCGATGGTCCAACCAATGGTTGGGATGGAGATTTCGATGGAAGAAAATGCGAGAGCAATGCAGGTCAGCCAACCATCTTCTCTAAGATCAATTCAGAGATGATGTCTATCAACGCTCGTCCGGAATTTGATCATAATGGAGCATCAGTAGATGTAGGATTACTGGGTGGGGCTACAGGTAGCTTTGATCTAAGTCTTGGAACCTTCGAAGGCTTCCCATTCGGAACCATGGTATTGCTTGAAGACAAGCAGTTGAATGTCTTCCAAAACCTATTAGTGGACTCGACATACTCAGTTACAGTTGGAGCGACCAATTTGGCTACTGATTATACAGTGCATTTCACTCCACCAGTTAAGTTCAGTTCTATCGAAGAATCATGTGATAAGAATGATGGTAGCATCTCTATCGATCTTGGAACATTTGTTCTTGGTGGATCTACTTTTGAATGGGATTCAATCAGAATTGCCGGAGCAAACTTTGATAATACTTATCTAAATGCTAGTGGTGTATTGAGCGCCAATTCGCTTGGACAGGGACAATACCTGGCTTCATTCTACTATCAGGGATATCAGTTAGATACCGTATTGGAGCTTCAGGGTGCAAGCCTTGTTGAAGCAGGTTTCCAGGCTGATAAGACCATTCTTGAGGTTGGTGAGCAGATCAACCTTACAGATCAGGCTACAGGTGCAAGCACAATGAGATGGGATCTTGGAGATGGTACCTGGATCCAGAATGTAAACAATCTGGTTCACAGCTATCTATTTGCAGGCACATACACCATTACTCAGGAAGTTTCCAGTCAGGATTGCTTCGATCAAACAAGCATTGATGTGACCGTGATGGATAAGACTACCGGAGTTATTTTAGTAGACAATCTCATCATTCAAGCATATTCTGTACCAGGTCACGTATCCATCAAAATCAATGGAGAGCCTTCAGCTCCAGTTCATGTGAGCATTTATGACTTGAATGGATCCTTGATTCTTAAAGAGGACCTCCATAGTAGTAAGCTGATACCATGGGACTTTGCTCAAGGCCATTATTTAATAAGGATTAGATATCAGGAAGAAATACTTGGTGAAAAATTATTACTTCATTAAGGATAGAATCTTACAATACTATAAAAGCCCTCGTTTGAGGGCTTTTTTGTTTCCTTGTAATTTTGGTTTCGCATCAAATAAAAGTTTAATTTCATCGCACCTATTTTAACTAAAAAACCCCTTAACCCCTTTTATGCTCAAGTCCTACTCCTTACTTATTTTTTCTTAAGTATAATCGGTTCGTTTAGGGGCTATTGAAGCCTATGAAACGGAGATTTCAGAAGTCATCTATTTGTATTTCAATATTGATTTGCGCCTTGCTGTTTTGCAGCATGGATTTTGCTTATTCTCAGTGCTTACCTCGAGGGAATTTCTACTATGGACAGGTAAATCCTGGTTGTAACACATTTACAACTGTTACCAACATAGGACCCGGTGAATATTTTAGAGTACCGGTTTCAAACGGCGTTTCATATACAATTTCAACTTGTGGAACAGGCTGGGATTCACAATTAACTGGATTTCAGGGCACTAATACTGGAGTCTCGATCTTTTACAATGATGATTTTGGGCCTGATTGTTCCAGTACTGAAGCATCAGTAACCTTTACCGCAACCTTTACTGATTTTACGAGAGTTCGATTAAATAATTTTAACTGTGCTTCAAACTCTGGTCTGGGATCAGCTACTTTAAAAGTCAGAGAGAATCTTATTGGTGCTCCAACTATTGTTGCAGCTAGCTCCAATCCATGCAGTGATACATTGGTAGTAGTATCACCTGCACCAGGTTATGAGTATTACTGGCAATCAGCAATAAATGGTACTAACACTGCTAATCAGGGTACAACCTTCGTACCTACAGTTGCCGGTACTTATTATGTGCGTCCTCGCAGTCCAATAATTAATATTGCTAGCGCAGGAAATACTGGTGGTTGCTGGAGTCCAGCTTCAAATGGAATTGCTGTAACCGTTGGAAGTTCCTCAAGTCCACCAACCACCGCTTCTATTTCAGAAGATACAGTCTGTATTGGGGGAGGTACTGTTCAGCTGATTGCATCCGGAGGTGTTAAAGGCTCAGGTGCAGTTACAGAATGGTATCTTGGTTCATGTGGAGGAACACCTGTCGGAACAGGTGATACAATAAGTGTCTCTCCCCCAGGTGCTGCCGGCTCTTACAATTATTTTGCTAGATATGAAGGTACATGTAACCAGACAAGCTGTGCTAGTGTTGGACTTATAGTTGAGAATGATCCTGCAATAACCGTAATCGGTCCCGCCAGTGTTTGTATTGGAGGATCTGCTTCGCTTGTAGCAAATCTTACAGGAGGGGCAGGAAATTGCGCCTACCAATGGCAAAGAGCTTCTTCACCTGGAGGGCCATGGACTAATGTAGGTGTGAATTCTCAAAACCTCAGCACTGCAGCAATAAATGCTACCACTTATTTCAGGTGTCAAATCACTTGTAGCGGGACCAATTGTGATAATGCAGTTTCCAATGTGCTTACAATAGGAGTTTCTGCCCAACCAAGCATTGCAATAGGAGCCTCTTCAAATACGATCTGCGCAGGGGATAGTGTAAACATTACAAGTGCAGTGGCAAGTGGCCTTGGGATTTGTTCCATAGAACTTCAGTCGGCTCCGGCAGGCTCGGGTCCCTGGTCAAGCTTAGGGACAGTAACCGCAATTCATAACACCGGGCCAATAAATTCTAATACCTTTTATCGTGCTATATATTCCTGTACTGGAGCTGGCTGTGACCCCGATACTTCAAATACCGTATCAGTTACTACTGATGGCACACTCCCTATGATAACTTGCCCAGCAAACATCTCTGTCGGGTCAGATAGTGGTCTCTGTGGTGCTATTGTAAATTATACTCCTCCTGTGGGTACTGATAATTGCCCAGGTGCTGTCACAATTCAAACTTCAGGTTTGGCATCTGGTAGTCTGTTTCCTACAGGAATTACGGTAAATACTTTCAAGGTCACCGATTCCAATGGTGATACTGCTGTTTGTTCCTTTACCGTAAACGTAGTGGACTCTAGCGCTGTGTCCATCTCTTGCCCTGGAGATATTGTAACAATTTCAGATAGCGGAGTTTGTGGTTCAGTTATTACATATTCTAGTCCGGTAGCTTCAGGAGCTTGCTCTCCTCCGATAGTGAATCAAATAGCAGGTTTGGCAAGCGGAAGCTTATTCCCTCCAGGTGCCACAGTAAACACCTTTATAGCATTAGATACTGCTGGAAACACTGACACTTGTAGTTTCACTGTAACAGTCTCAGATACAAGTACTCCTTCAATTACATGTCCCCCTAATGATACCGTTTATGTTTTGGCTGGTAATTGCAATGCTGTAGCAACCTACACACCTCCAGTGGTATCAATTCCTTGTGGGAGTTCAAATCTCACTCAGATTGCCGGTTTAGCTTCAGGCGCTTCCTATCCATTTGGGGTTACAACAAACACATATGTTGCTAGCAATGGATTTGGATTTAATGATACCTGCAGTTTTACAATAACAGTGCTTGATACCATCAAACCAATCATAGCATGTCCTGCAAACATTTCAGCTCCTGCGGATTCGGGTTCTTGTAATGGAACAGTTACTTATCCCACTCCTTTAGCAACTGATAATTGTGGATTTGTATCTATCAATCTTGTTTCAGGATTGGCCTCTGGATCATCATTCCCTCCTGGCATTTCAACCGTTGTTTATGCAGCTACAGATACTAGTGGAAACTCTGATACCTGTTCATTTACTATAACAATCTCTGACACGGTAAGGCCAGTGATTTCCTGTCCTTCGAATGTAGTTCTGACAACTGCATTAAGTCAATGTGATAGCAGCTATACTTACAGTGTTACTGCTTCAGATAATTGTCCCGGTGTTACAGTGAATCAGATTGCTGGTCTTACAAGTGGCTCAGCTTTCCCCGCCGGAATAACAACAAATACATTTGTGGCCATAGATTCTGCTGGAAATAGTGATACCTGCTCCTTTACGGTAACCGTAAATGATAATCAGGATCCTGTGATTTCTTGCATTGCCAACATCAATGCTTCTACTGATAGTGGGGTATGTGGTGCAACAATTATTTTTTCTTCACCTCTAGCTTCCGATAACTGCCCCGGAGTAACTCTAGCTCAGATTTCAGGATTACCAAGTGGGTCACTCTTTCCTGTAGGAGTAACGACAAATTCCTTTGTGGCTACAGATTCCTCTGGAAACACAGACACCTGCAGCTTTACCGTATCAGTTACTGATACAAATTCACTTACCATTAATTGTCCTGCAAATGTCACTGCCTATACAGGGGCAGGTACATGTAATTCAACGGTAACCTATTCTTCTCCCACAGCAACAGTTACATGTGGTTCAGCCTCCATTACTCAGATCGCAGGTCTTCCATCAGGATCTAGTTTCCCATTTGGTGTTACCACAAATACTTTCATTGCAACTGATACATTTGGAAATGCTGATACCTGCAGCTTTACGGTTACGGTTCTTGACACCATCAGTCCTACAGTAACTTGCCCAGGCGATCTAACTGTAAGTGCAGATACTGGAGGATGTACTGCGATAGTTAATTACGCTGCAGTAACTACAAATGACAATTGTGGGGTCGTAAACATTAATCAAATCGCTGGATTAGCTTCTGGCTCAACTTTTCCAGCTGGCTCAACTGTGAATACATTTATCGCAACAGACTCCAGTGGAAATACAGATACCTGCTCATTTACAGTAACAGTCATTGATTCCATTGCCCCAGTGAATAATTGTCCGGCGAATGTTTCATTACCTGCAGCTGCAGGATCCTGTGATACAACTTATCTATTCAATGTCACTGCCACTGATAATTGCCTTGGTGCCAATGTTTCACAAATTGCTGGCCTGACAAGTGGGTCATCATTCCCTATTGGTACAACAACAAACATCTTCGTGGCTACAGATTCGTCTGGGAATTCCGATACCTGCAGTTTTACGATCACAGTCACTGATAATCAGGATCCAGTAGTTTCTTGCCCATCTAACATAAATGTTAATGCAGATAGCGGAGTTTGTGGGGCAACGGTCTCATTCGCATTGCCAAATGCATCTGACAATTGCCCTGGTGTAGTTCTAAATCAGATTTTAGGACTCCCAAGTGGATCAATATTCCCAGTGGGAGTTACAACGAATACTTTTGTAGCCATTGACAGTGCAGGTAATTCAGATACTTGCAGTTTCACAGTTTCTGTTGTTGATACGAGTTCAATTTCAATTACCTGTCCAGCAAATATTCTGGCTTTTACCAGTTCAAGTAGTTGTCAAACAACAGTTAACTATTCAACACCAGTTGTTTCGGTATCATGCGGATTAGTCTCAGTGAATCAAATTTCAGGAATTACCTCTGGATCAATGTTCCCACTTGGGATTACTACAAATATTTTTGTGGCAAGTGATACTTCTGGAAATACTGATACCTGCAGCTTTACGGTAACGGTGTCAGATACTGTTTCGCCAAATATTCTCTGTCCACCCAACCTAACTGTAAATACGGATTCAGGAGCATGCTCAGCAGTTGTAAATTATGTAAGCCCAATCGCTACAGATAGCTGCGGGATAGCATCGATCTCGCAGATCAGTGGTTTAGCTTCTGGCGCTCTTTTTCCAGGAGGTATTACTACCAACACATTTGTTGCAGTTGATTCAAGTGGAAACACAGATACCTGTTCCTTTACAATCACAGTAGTGGACAGTATCAACCCTGTAATTTCCTGCCCCATGAATATCACATTACCGGCAGCCCCTGGTCAATGTGACACAGCCTATATTTATTCTGTTACAGCAACAGATAATTGTATAGGAGCAGGCATTACCCAGATTGCAGGAATTGCTAGCGGTTCACCTTTCCCTATTGGAGTTACCACAAACACCTTTGTAGCTACTGATTCTTCAGGGAATACCGATACCTGCTCTTTCACGGTAACAGTTGGATTTGCCGCTTCAAACATCTATACCTGGACGGGTGCATTAAACTCTCAATGGTCAAATAATCAAAACTGGATTCCATGTGGTAAACCAGGATTAGGAGATTCAGCTATAATCCCGGCCGCAGGAAACAACCCTATTAGCTCCTCAAACGATAGTATTGGAACACTGATAGTTCAAGCTGGTGGTAATCTTACTATCTCAGATAGTTTCTTTGTCGCTTCGACTCTTAATAACTCCGGAACCCTGAATCATACAGGTGCTAATGTGATTCAGATCGGAGGAGACTTCAATAATGCAGGTACCTTTTTAACTGGCGCTCCTGTTGTCTTTACCGGATCTGGACAGCAGAACTTAAGTGGAAACTTCACTGGGACAAATGCTCTTGGTACCGTGTTGATCTTAAATCCTGATAGTCTTGTTCTTGGAGATGATGTACAGCTTAATTTATTGATTCTTGCTGGAGGACTATTAGATCTCAATGGCAATGAGCTCGAGATCATGAATAATAGCCCGGCTAGTATCAATTTGATCTCAGGATATATTGTGGGTGAGGATGAAGCCTCAAAGATCACCTGGCAAATCGGAACTGCAACAGGTTCATTCGTATTCCCATTTGGTACACATGGAGGTCTTAACTATATCCCTGTCACTTTTAATGTTTCAGCTGCGGGGACGGGTACTGGTGAGATCAGCATTTGTACTTATCCTACCAATAGTCAAAACCTCCCTTACCCAACAGGAGTGCTGAATATGCACCTTCAAAACAATGGAGCAGATCAAAGCGCAGGAGCAGCAAATAGATTTTGGAGAGTTGAACCCGGGAGTTATGCTACTAATCCCACATCTGATGTGACCTTCAGATACACTACCTCAGATCTATTAGTAGGTGCAGTTACTCTTGATCAAAACGCTTTTGAAGCTTATCGCTGGAATGGAGCCTCCTGGGATTCCCCTATTTCTGGAATCATCAATAGTGGTCAAAACAGTTTTACTCTATCAGGGATCAGTCAGTTTTCTCCATGGGTTCTTGCAGGGTCTTGTGAGGCAAAGTTCCAAGCTGATACTGTTTGTCTTGGAAACCCAACGACGTTTATAGATAGTTCATCAGCTACATTTTATGCCTGGGATTTTGATACTACTGATGGATTGATCAATTCCACCATTGCAGCAAATGTCCAATACACTTTTTCTAGTCCGGGAATTCATCCGGTAAGGCTGGTAATTGGAAATGTTTCTGGCTGTGTAGACACCTTTGTGATGAATGTCTTGGTTGATAGTAGCGCGGTGGCTGATTTCTCTGCCTCCACAGAGTGCTTCAGGGATTCCACATCATTTGCGGATTTAAGCATTGGGGCATCATCCACTTTTGTTTATGACTGGGATTTTGACAATGATGGAACTTACGAAATCACTTCGGCAAGTCCGGGCGATGTTAAATATCTATATCCTGCCGCAGGCAGCTACAATGCAAAACTTAGAATTACCAGTGCAAGCGCTTGCTCGGATTCTATAATTGTATCAGTTGTAGTTGATTCAGTTCCAGCAACACCGACTGCTGTGAATGATACAATCTGTTTAGGTTCAAATGCTTCGCTTCTGGCAACAAGTGGAGGAGCAAATGGGGACTTCTACTGGTATAGCGATGCGGGTCTAACGAACCTCGCTTTCATTGGAAATCCATTCAATATAACTAGCCCTCCAAATTCAACAAGCTATTGGCTTGTAGAGCAAACAGGAAACGGATGCTCCAGCGATACTGCCAGAGCAGATATAGTTGTTTCAACCAGTCTAATATCAGCTCCTTCTGTTTCTGGAGACACAGTTTGTATTGGAGAAGTAGCAATGCTGACCTCTGCCAATAGCGGAACAATTTATTGGTACTCAGATGCCGCATTAAATAACCTTGCTTTTGTAGGTAACCCATTCAATGTAAATGGACTAATTACTAATACAAGTTACTGGGCTACTGTTGTTGACTCATCTGGTTGTTTGGGTGACACTGCAAGAGCAGATGTGATCGTAAACACTATTTCTACACCAACTGTAGGATCGGATACAATATGTGCTGGTCAACAAGCTACTGTTTCAGCAATCACTGGCGGATCAAATAGAAGTATGCATTGGTATAGCGATGCCGCTTTAACCAACCTGCAGTACATCGGTAATCCTTTAGTGATTCCTTCCGGTACGATCTTCTCAAATTATACAGGTTACGTGGTCGAAGTAAGTGGGGTTTGTACCTCTGATACTGCTTCTTTCAATATCGTTGTTCAAACTACTGGCGCTGTCGCGCCGATGGTAATTGGCGATTCAACCTGTATCGGTGGAACAGCTTCTGTTTCTGCTATGGCTGCAGGTTCAATTAGCTGGTATTCTGATCCCGGACTAAACACTTTAGTAGGAACCGGATCGATTTACAACACGGGTACCTTATTGTCGGATACTAGTTATTGGGCAATTCAAATTGACTCCTCTGGATGTCCTTCGGATACAAGTAGAGCAGATGTTGTTGTTTCTGCAATCCCTAATCCTACTGTAAGTTCAGATACGATCTGCGCAGGCGATCAGGCAACTCTGATAGCCACATCAGGTGGATTTGGAGGAGATTTCTATTGGTATGCTGACCCGAGTCTAAGCACTGTTGGCTTCATTGGAAATCCTCTTTATGTGCCGGCAAATACCATTTTCACAAGCACATCAGGTTGGCTTGTAGAAAGTGATGGCGTTTGTGAGAGTGATACTGTAGGCTTCACAATTGTTGTAGACAACAGCGTAATTGCGGCACCAACTGTAACAGGAGATAGCATTTGCCCTGGTGATCAGGCTACTCTAACTGCAACTGCTTCTGGAGTAGTTTCCTGGTATTCCGATCCAGGCCTGAGCAATTTAGTTAAGGTTGGCTCAGTACTTAACACTGGTCCTCTTAGCTCCAGCACTAGCTATTGGGCAGTTCAAAGCGATAGCACAAGCTGCTTTGGCGATACCGCAAGAGCAGATGTATTTGTCGATTCTATTGCTAGCCCAACTGCAAGTGCTGATACTGTCTGCTCTGGTAATAATGCCACAATAACCGCTGTATCAGGTGGTGCTAATGGAAATATGAATTGGTATAGCGATGCCGGTCTGACGAATTTGATCTCAGTTGGGAATCCATTGATCCTTTCAAACCTAACTGTCAGCACTACGGTATGGTTAGTTGAGACAAATGGAAATTGTTCTTCCGATACTGTATCTGTAACTGCGGTTGTTTCGACTAATGTTTTACCGGCACCAGTTGTGAGCAACGATACTGTTTGTCCTGGTGATCAGGCTGTATTAACTGCAACAGGAACGGGAATTGTTTCCTGGTACGCAGATCCTGCAACTACTAATCTTGTTCAAACAGGAAGTGTGTTTACTACTCCTCCGGTTAATGCAAATTCAAGCTACTGGGCCGTTCAAAGTGACTCGAGCGGATGTCCTGGAGATACGGCTAGAGCTGATGTCTTTGTTCAAAGTATCTCTGCACCAACAGTAATAAATGATACTATCTGTGGTGGAGAAGCAGCCGTAGTCTTTGCAGTTTCTGGAGGTGCAAATGGAGACATCTATTGGTATGCAGATTCTACTTTGCAGAACCTGGTTTCAATAGGAAATCCATTGATCCTGAACTCAAATCTGATTTATGCATCTGTTGATTTCTATGCTGTTGAAGTTCTAGGTTCCTGCCAGAGTTCTGTTGTTAAAGGTTCAATCATCGTTGAATCGCAGACCTTACCTACACCAGTGGTTTCAAATGATACTATTTGTCCAGGTGATAATGCCACACTTATTGCGCAATCAGCTGGAACCTTCGAATGGTACAATGATCCGGGTCTTACAAGTCTTGCATTTGTTGGAAACCCATTTAACACAACAGCACTAAGCACAGCAACTTCTTATTGGGTCATTCAAACCGATTCAGTTGGATGTAATAGCGATACAGCCAGAGCAGACATCATCATTGATAGTTTAGCTTCTCCAACAGTTATTGATGATACAATTTGTCCAGGTGCCGGAGCTGTAGTCATCGCTCAGAGTAATGGGCCAAATGGTGCCATGCATTGGTATTCTGATCCGGGATTAAATAACCTCTTGAGTATCGGTAACCCATTGATCCTACCGTCAGGAATCACCTCATCATTTGGTGGATGGGTAGTTGAGCGTTCAGGAAACTGCGCTTCAGATACAGTTCCATTCAATGTTGTGGTTCAGGCAATTCCTGACCCAATAGCGACTAATGATTCTATTTGTCCTGGTGACTTTGGAGTACTGTCAGCAACAAGTGGTGGGGCAAATGGCCAGATGTACTGGTATACAGATTCTACTTTGCTTAACCTGGCTTTCGTGGGAAATCCATTCAATACTCCAATTGTACTTCTTACTACAGACTTCTATGTAGTTGAACAGGATTCTACTGGTTGTAGAAGTAATACCGTAACTGCTACTGTTGTAGTAAAAGCAAATCCGAATCCTACTGTTAGCAATGACACAATTTGTCCTGGTGATCAGGCTACCTTAACTGCAAGCAGCACTATCGCTGTTCCAGGAACAATGAATTGGTACAGTGATCCGGGGCTTACAAATCTGGCATTTAGTGGTAATCCATTCATCACGCCTCAAACATTTGTAAGCACAGATTACTGGCTGGTAGAGACTGCCGGAAACTGTCCTTCAGATACTGTTAGAGCAAGTGTTGTGGTTATTCCACTGCCATTGCCGAGCGTAACGAATGATACTATTTGTGAAGGTGAAGTGGCAGAGCTTACTGCTACTACCGGCGGAGCAAATGGAAACTTCTACTGGTTCTCTGCTCCTGATATCAATAACCTGGTATATATCGGAAATCCATTCCTTGTTTCTGGTCTTACTTCAGATACGGTTTTCTGGGTAGTCGAGAATGACGGGGCTTGTGTGAGCGATACTATCAGAGCAAATGTGAAGGTTAATCCTCAGCCAATTGGCCAGTTCCAGATCAGCCAGGCTTGTTTTGGCGATAGCACTGTATTTACTGATCAGTCCACAGGAATTGAAGCAGGAGCAAGCTATCAGATCGATTATGAGAATGATGGTTCTATTGATGCAAGTCTTCCGGCTGGGAACTTCAGTTACCTTGCACCAACTGCAGGTCCTTTTGAAGTAAGGGTGATTCTAAGCAATCCAAGTGGTTGTACAGACACCTTCATTCAGTCTTACTATGTTGATTCTGTGCCGGTCGTTCTATTCTCTGCTGATACTGTTTGCGAAGGGGAGCCTACAACATTTACTGACCTATCCTTCTTTGTAAGCCCAGGTGCGAACTATCTATGGGACTTTGATGGAGATGGTAATATTGAATCCTTTACTAGCGGCTCTCAACAGTTTACTTATCCAACAGGAGGAACCTATGTTGCCAGTCTGCTGATCAGAAATGTTACTGGATGTTTTGCAACAGGTTCAGATTCAGTATTTGTAATAGCTAAACCTGCTGCAGCAAGCTTGACCAGCAATAGTCCGCTTTGTGAGGGAGATACTATCCTAATAGATGCGACTGCCAGCGGTTCTGGAACCACCACTTTTGCCTGGACAGGTCCAAATGGCTTTACTTCTACTACTATGGATATTGAGATTCCAGATGTGACGGAAGCAGATCATCAGGGAACTTATACCCTTGTAATCACTGATTCAAATGGTTGCGAGTCTGATCCAAGCTCAACTTATATAGAGATCAGTCCGATTCCTCAAACACCACAGGCTGGAAACGATGGCCCTGTATGTGAAGGGGATGCAGTTCAGTTATTTGCAGGAAATGTTCTAAACGCAACTTATGTATGGGCAGGTCCGAATAGCTTCAGCTCAACAAATCAAAACCCAATCATTGATCCTGTTGCGATCACAGATTCAGGGATCTATACAGTTTATGCTGAAGTGAACTCATGTCAATCTGAACTGGGAGAAACCAGATTGATCGTTAAGCCTGCTCCAACGATTGTAGCAATTGGAGATACCTCAATTGAGGAAGGCACGATTGTTCAAACCAGTGCATCCGGCGGTATCGCCTATATATGGGATCCACCGGAGTACTTTAGTTCCTATGACATCTCTAATCCATTTGTTTCCGGATTACCTGTTGGTACAAACACATTAGTCGTAACCGGCTACAATGAGTTCCTATGTGCTGATCGCGATACAGTGATCATCGAAGTGACTCAGGCGGCAGGACCAAACGTGTATGATGTGATCACACCAAATGGAGATGGTAGAAACGACTTCTGGGTAATTGAATTCCCAACGGGAACCGTTGATTATACTATTTCGGTTTACGATCGAACCGGTAATAGACTCTTCTTTAACCAAAACGCCTACAACAACGATTGGTCAGGTACCAGAGACGGAAAAGAGCTTCCTGAAGGAGCTTACTGGTACATTATTGAAGTTGATGGAAATGTGTTCAAGGGCGGAATAACAATTATTCGATAAAAGATGAGAACCATGAAAAATCTAAGAAACACAATCAGACTTATTGGATTATTGGTGGCGATCATTTTCACCAATCAGGGAGTTCAAGCTCAACAGATACCGATCTATAATCAGTATCCGTACAATCCATTCTTATACAATCCTGCAATGGCCGGAGCCGATGGATACACTGACCTTTACTTCAATTATAAGAAGCAATGGACAGGAGTTCCTGATGCCCCGGATACGAAGACGCTAACAATTGATGCTGCCTTCGCAAAAGGAAAAGTAGGACTGGGCGGACAGATATTCTCGGATAACACTCATATCCTTCAGAGGATCGGAGCGAATATCTCCTATGCTTATTACCTCAAGTTCAATGAGGAAAGAACTCACTACTTATCAATTGGTATTTATGCTGGATTCATGAATATCAATCTGAATACTGATGAGGCGAATATTCAGGATCTCGATGATCAACTATTAGCGGCACAATCCAAGTACAGAACGAATCTCGATCTCGGCCTTGGAATCAATTACCACTACAAAGGGCTGAACATCGGTTTCTCTGTTCCTCAACTTGGATCATTGATAGGAAACAGCACCGAGCTTCAATTTGATAATAAGAACCACTATGTGGGTTCGGTATCATATGACATTCGATTGGGTAAGAGCAAGCAGTTTGGACTGGAGCCAATGGCTTTGATTCGCGCCCAGCAAGGTGTTGAAGTATCTGTCTATGGTCACCTGAAATTCGATTGGGACGATAAGGTTTGGGTTGGAGCCGGTTACACCAGTGTAAATGCCGGAGCAAATGCTAGTGCTGGATTTAGAGTCCATGAGATGTTCAGCGTAACCTATACATATGAGGTTCCCGTGCTTTCTGAAACCAATCTATTTGGTCATACACATGAGTTTATGGTTGGATTCAGGTTTGGAAACTACAAGAAGAAAGAGCAGCTTGTTCAGATCGATCAGATCATTAATGATGTGAGGAGATTGAAAGCTAATCAGGGCTCAAATATGGAAGAGTTAGAAAGAGTTGATTCCATCTATCAGCAGCTTGAGAAGAAGGTCATCAGAAATGAAGGAGATATTGAGATTCTTTATGAGGAAGTTGAAAACCTTAAAGAATCCACTAACCGCATTATGATGATGGATTTCCTTGATGTGGAAGATGGTGGAAACGTATTCTTCAAACAGGGAAGATCAAACCTTTCTGAAGACGGAGAAGCTCAATTGGATAAGGTAATTGAAATGATCAGAGGAAGGGATATCGTTCGACTTGAGATCGTTGGATATGCAAGTACAGAAGGCGATGAGAATTCTAATCTGATTCTTTCGAATAAGCGCTGTGCCAGCGTAAAAGACTATATCCTGGAAAACAGTGACCTTGAGTATAGTAAGGTTCTAACTATACCAAATGGAGAGAGTAATCCAATGGTGGATGATCGAAATCTACCTTACGATGAGAGAGAAGCAAATCGTAGAGTAGATATCTACATCCTCTATAATCAAGACAAGTAAAATGGAAAAGGGCTCTAATCGAGCCCTTTTTTCTTTGCCTCCTGATAAGCAGCTTTCCAAAGCGCATCATCCTGATTGGGTATTGCCTTGATCACGATAGGTTCTTTCTTCACCGGGTGAATGAATTCCAGCTTGTAGGCGTGAAGAGAAATGGATGCATCAGGATTTGATCTTGGAGCACCATATTTGAGATCTCCCTTGATCACACAGCCAATATTTGCCAACTGCACCCTGATCTGATGTGGTCTTCCTGTTTTAGGCTTTACTTCAAGAAGGTTGTACTTATCCAGGCTTAGGATATGCTTATAGCTTAACTCTGCTTCCTTAGATCCAAACTTTGAAGAGGGGCAAACAAAGCTCTGATTCTTCCTGGAATCCTTGTACATGTGGTTTACAAGGGTGTCCTCTTTTTTTGGAGGTGTCTTTGCCGTTAATGCCCAGTAAGTTTTTTGGACACCTCTTTTTGCAAAGAGATTATTCATCCTGCTCAGGGCCTTTGTAGTTCTGGCAAAGATCAATACTCCTGAAACTGGCCTGTCGATTCTATGAATCAGTCCAAGAAACACATTGCCGGGCTTCTTGTATTTGACCTTCAGATATTCTCTTACCTCTTCCAGGATTGGAGAATCTCCTGTGATGTCGCCTTGTGAAAGAGAACCAGCAGGTTTATTGACAGCAATTAGATGATTGTCTTCGTATAGGATATCAAAGCTCATACTTTCCCTTAAACCGGGCTATATCAACTTCCGGGTTTAATTCGGTTCCATTTAAGATATGGTTAATCAGTTGGATACTGAAAAATGGAGCAAGACTTACTCCTTTACTGCCCATACCATTGAAGATGTAAAGTCTGTCTATTCCTGGATGAGCTCCAAGCAGAGGTTTTCTGTCGATGACTGTAGGTCTTATACCTGCCGCTCTTAAAACCACTTCGAAATCCAATTCGAAATAATCTTGAAATCGTTGGTTGAGCTTTACATCTCCAGTGGAAGTTGGGATGGCTTCGGTCTCGTTTCTTTCATAAGTCGAACCCAGATAGTAGAGATCCTTTTCAAAGAATGGAGTCAGATTCAAGCCAGAGATATGAGTTATATGATCTAAGCCAAGACCGGGAATACTCAGGAGTCTCATTTGCCCGCGATTTGGAATGAGGGGCAGATAATTGAACTCATCAAATCCATTGCTGGCACCTTCAGCCAGGATAAGATTTGGGCTTGATTGATCTCCAATAATGAACTGAGAATCTCTCTTTAGGTCATTGGGACTAAATTCAATATTCAGCAAAGAGTCCATCGATTTAAGGAAGGAGTGACAGCTGCGCAGATACTCATGCACATTCAGTATCCTACCTCCATTTATCTTGAAGTATTTCCCTTCTTTAAATCCCCTTGGAGCTTTGAATAGCTCATCGGAGGAGAGATAAGAGTTGATGCCTGGTGTTCCCTGTTTGGCCGACCAATCGTTCTCCGCTTTTGTATCCGGCAGATATCTAAAAGTCTCAATCTCGTGAAAGAACTTTGTTCCCAGTTTAATTTCAAGATCAGGATAGAAACCATCGGTAAATGGAAGAAGATCATCAATCATCCAGGACTTATTCATGCTTCTTCCTGTAATTGGATTGATGACTCCGGCCGCTCTTCTGGAAGCTGAGTTTGGATTGTGTTTATCTATCAGTAGAGGCTTTAATCCCAGATTTAGGGATTGCATGGCGAGGGTGGTTCCGGCAATTCCCCCTCCAACTATGATAAGGTCAAACTGTTTCAACGGAAATAGGAGAGGTCCTTTTCTTCTTTCTGTTCTTCCTCTTTCTGTCTTTGGCCATCTCTGAAACTTGCGAGCTTGTGCAAGTGAGAATACATCCATACAAATATGGCTGTGACAATGGCAACATTGATTAGTGAAAGTAGAACTAAAGGAAGCATTTGATCTTCAGGAACATTCAAGCTAAAATCACTTTGAGGCTGAATTCCAAATACCTGAGTTCCAAGTATAGAAATAATAGTAGATAGCAAAAGCCAGAACAAGGAGAAACGGAACACCCATTTCATCGGTCTTTCCTCAGCTTTCTTTGCCTGCTTATAAATTAGATAGCTAAACAAGATCAACAGTACTATTTCCATTCCTTAAGCTCCTCTTTTTCTTTTTTTGTCAATCCCTGAACTACCAGATCGTAGGAGTGGTCTACCATCTCTTTCACATCTTCTACTGAAAGACCATCTCCTGAGAAGTTGATCGTATTCCAGTGTTTCTTATTCATATGGTAGCCCGGCTTCACCGATATAAACTCATCCCTTAACTCCAGATTCCTCTCAGGATCTCCTTTCAGATTTGATGTATCGCTTCCGGTGAGGGATAAGGTCGCATACATCTTATTCATCACCTTGAACACAATGGTCTCCGGTCCAAAAGGGCTTGATTCTGTTGTTGCCGGCTTACTTAAACAGTAAAGACGATATGACTCGATATCCTTCATTTAAGGGCCTCAAAGCTAGGGCTTTTTGCGCACGAGATGAATAAGCATTAAGACTAATCCCGGTAGGCTGGAAAGCACGATCACAATGAAATAGAGGAATGCTACCGACACTGCCAATGACTGGTCGAGTCCCATATTTTCTGCCAGGCACTCCGATACGATCTCTCTTATTCCCAAACCTCCAATAGTGATTGGAAGAACGGAGGTAACTGAGCTGGCCATAAAGACAGCCAGGTACTCCAATACTCGTTCTTTTATACCCAGACCTTCAATCAGGCACCAGGCTGAGAACAGATGAATGAGTTGTACAAAGCCAGAGATCAAAGCCACTTTAATAGCCGAGCTTTTGAATAGAGGAAAAATATTCCTTTGGATCATGATGTAGATCGGAAGGCTGAAGAAGAGAGCCGGCCAAAACAAGAAGCTCAGGTAATGAGGTTGAAGACTAGGATTTGAAATGATCAGGATCAGGGCAGTCCAGGCTACAAGGGCTGCCATCCCACTTAATCTATCCAGGAAAACCACTGCAAGCGCATCTCTCTTTCTGCACTCAAGCCGCTCAGAAAACAGCAGTGCTTTTACACCGTCTCCACCCACTGAAGAAGGGAGAAACAGATTGAAGAATGAACCGATGAAAAAAGCAGATACATTGAAGCCCTGCTTTATCTCAAAATCCAGAGATCTAAAAAGAAACTTGATCCGGTAAGTCGAGATCCATTTAGCAAGTAGGAAGCTTAATAAAGACAAAACAAACCAAAGTGGATCGATCTGCCTTGTTGCCTTAAGCATCTCAGCAAGGTCGATCTTCTTGCTTAGGTAGAAGATTGCGGCTAGCGTCAATACTAGCTTTAGAACGAATATCGCTAGTGATTTCGGACTGGTTTTAAAGTACTTTGAATCCTGCATGCTTATTGGGCAGCTTCAAAGGTAACCAAGTAGTACTTGAATTCTCTCCAGTTGAAGCCTTTATGGATCTGTACCTGATACGCATCGAATTCGTGATCAAAACCGATGAAGTAGTCAGTGGTATTGGCTTCGTAAACAATGTCGAGAACCTGCTTACGCTCCCTTTCGATATAGAATGTCATCGCCAGAGAGAACCAGCCTTCGTTCTTAAATTGCCAAAGATGAAGATCCTTATCCTTAGTGATCTCAGCAATCTCCAGCGCATTCTGTTTATTGACTTCGTGCATTCCTGTGGATGCACGGATTGGGATCACCCCGAGGTCGAAGAACAATCTCCCGCAGATCATAGAGAATATGAGAAACCAAACTCGGTACTGGCTAGATCTACCCTGAAGTAGAAGAATAATTCCAAAAACTCCTGCAAAGACAAGGCACAAGATAGTTGGGTCAAATTGCCATTCGATTATTGCTTCAGCCGGAAGAAAATTGTTGATCCATGGTCCGGATAGACAGGCAATGAAAGCTGCTCCAGGCAGGATCCAAATGGCAACATTTAAAGCTGAGTTAGCCCATTTTATTCTATCCCAGAAATGCCAGAAAGCAAAGGCTGAAGGAATCAGCAGGAATGGATACAGCATATAAATGTATCGTGATCGGTTTCCGGGTGAGATCCAGTAAAGAGCAAGATTAGCTAATGCCATAAACAGACAGAACTTTAGAAATGGATCTCTCAAAACCTTTCTCCTGACCCTTGCGGGGATAAGGAATAAGAACATTAGACTACCTGGGAGAAGATCTTTGAAGATGATCAGGGGAAACTTGACAAGATGAATGAAGAAGTCTCCGATCTTATGTCCTGCGGCTGTTCTATCGGCACTTTGACTCCAGAGATCTCTAACAAATCCATCGAGGCTGTTGAACTGAGAGTAGGCGAAAAAGTATCCGCCCGTAAGGGCGAGGAATATGAAAATACCGAGAAAGTGCTGCCAGCTTATGAGCATCTTCCACTTGCGGTTCATAGCCAGATAAACCAGCGTGCTAATGCCTGCAAAGGCTATTGAGGGAAGTCCTTTTGTAAGAAAACCAATAGCGTGAAGGCCATACACCAGTCCAAACATCAGCGCGTAGCGCTTTGCTTTTCCAAGAGGATAGAGAAGCATAATCGCTGCAAAAGTGATAGCACTGTAGAAGAGGTCTATCTCTCCAAACATTGAAAAATAGAAGTAGAGATCAATGGAGACCCACCATAGACAGGCGGCCAGGAGAGCAACTCCCTGACCCAGCCAGCGTCGGCTGAAAGTAAAGATCATTAGGCCGATCAACCAATGAGAGAAAGCACTGAAGAAACGCACAGCAAACTCAGATGCCCCTCCAAAGATTTTGTAACTGCCGATCAAAAGCCAGTTATAGACTGGAGGTTTTTTGTAGTAGTATTCACCTAACTCAGTTGGAACAAGGAGATTATCGTTATACATCATCTCCAGAGCGATAAGGGCTCTTCTTGGTTCTTCGTAATAGAGTGCTGGTTTGCCGAGATTAATGAACAGGCTGCAAAGGAGCATAATCTGCATGATCCAGATCCAATGAGAGGAGGGGAGGCGAAGCTTATTCACGCTTCCAAGTTAGGCATTCTGCACATCTATGTATTCCAGCTGGGATTTTGAAATGCCTTATTTTGGCGGCTTGTCTTTCTCAGATAGCTATATAAATTTCTTTAGAAGGTTTTTACCAAGACCATTTACCATTGCCCTTGGCCTAACATTCATCGTCTTTGTTATTGCCTTCTTTTTTACCGGGCCTCCGGCCGATAATAGATCCCAGTTCATCTCACTGATTGAGCTTTGGTACGATGGCCTGTGGATGAAGGGATATCTGGCTGTCTCTTATACACATCTCCGAGCCCACGAGACAGGCAGAAATCGCGT
>CAXDOZ010000022.1:0-26494 GCA_963991145.1 uncultured Chitinophagales bacterium
GCCATGCAAAGTGGTCTTCCCCTTTGATCGAATAGAGGAAATGCTTGGCGTGGTGAGTCGCAAAACTCTCGTGGAGCCAGTGATGTGTTCCACCCCAGGCGGTGATAAGATCCCCAAACCAATGATGTGTTAGCTCATGGCAATTTGTACCGATGTAATTTCTATCTGAAGCCCCGCGCTCATCTCTGAAATAATAATCAGTGAAGGTTGTTGCAGTGGTATTTTCCATTGCGCCATAGAGGAAATCAGCAACGGGTACATTGGCGTATTTATCCCATTGATACGGAACTCCGAGCTCTTCTTCCAACCAGTCCATCATTTCATTTGAGTACTGGTAAGTGGGCTCAAATCTTTCCTCTTCACCCGGGTAGTAGTACTGATACGTCACTACTCCATTATTGGCGATCATTTCTTTTACATCGTACATCCCGATAGCCAGCATAACCAGATATGAAGAATGAACCTGTTTCATTTCATAGCGAACAGTTCTCATTCCACCACCAAGCTCCTCATCAAATGTTACCACACCATTTGAGATGATCTCGTAATCAGAATCGAAGGTCACTTCCATATTCGTAAGAAGCTTATCATTTTGATGATCCCAACTGGGTATCCAGTGGCGATTATCAATTCCCTGTCCCTGCGTCCAGATCTGCTTACGCATGCGATCTGTAGGATCGTTCCAACCTATGAAATAGATCCCCTTCTTTGGGTGCGCTTCGTACTCAATAGTGATCGTGTAAGTGTTGTAGCTCTTTAGATTAGAGCTTACATACTCATCCCAGTTTTCACCTTCTGAATCCGGCTCACCCCAACCAAGAGTGTTGTCAAACTCGATCACAATACCTTTTTCTATCAGTCGATATTTCAAGATTTCATCATCCATCATTACAGACTTAATATCGATGGCAGGCGCATGAAGGAACAGCGTGTCAACCTTAGGCTGCAGACATTGGAAATCATAAGTGACCTCACCGATCACCTTGCCCTCTTCAGGGACAAATGAAACCTTAAGGTCCATTTCAAGCATGTCAACATTATGAGAAAGAGAGCTCCCTTTTGGATCCTGAATAAAACATTCAAGGTCTGTTTGAGCGAAGATCTGACTAGAAACAAGTACTAAAAGGAGGAGTAGAGTTCTTTGCATGGTATCAATTTGGAGGCTAAAGAAAAGAAATTTCTTAGCCACCTTCCACGCATTCTAGTATTCCAGGCCAAAAGCAGTTGGTGCCTGACGATGTGGCTGTTAAGAGTTGAAGTCGAATTTCTCCAAAAAATCCAACAGCTCATTTGTTCGATCAAAGCTTAGATCGATCTCTCTAATTGCAATCACCGGGTTTTCGGCCTTCGGCCGGATGATGATCTTATCTGCGGCTTCAATTGCCGGAAGAATCGGGAAGATCTGAACCAGAGTCTCATTCTCACCAGCTCTTACGAGGATGCTTTTGCTCTCGTAACATTTGATTGGCTCTTCGCCATTTTGGATAGAGTCATCTATATACACTTCAATCTCAACTGATGTAACTGCCTGCTCTTTTGATAGGGTGTAAAGCCTGATCTCGGAAATATCCTCCATCCGGCCGTAGGCCGATACTTCTAACTCACAAGGCCTGGACTTACAACTCCAGTATTTGTTATAGCTCCAATAACCATCGGTGAGCTTATCCGGACCATAGTTCAAAGGGTCGATAGAAGAACTTGCTCTGACTGAATCCAATTTCAACTTTCCGCTTCGGTAGAAGTCGTTCAGGTCGAGCTGAAGAAAATCATAGGCAGTATAAAAGAATGAATTGACTCCGGATATGTCATAAGCCCAAAGTAGCTGGGCAACATGAAGCTCGTGATAGCTATCGAATGGCCAGCTTCCTACCGCATTTGCATATTGCTTGTTTGGAGGGATCTGACTGTAATAGCTGGAGAAGTCTGCATCGTACTGATTCAGGTTTACTTCAAGCCAATCGAATCCCAAATGAAGTAGCTCATTCGATCTGAAACTGCCTGTGATCCTGTGATGATCGTATAATCCTGCCAGGGAGAAGAGAAAACCATTTAGAACATGTGCCGGCGGATTCCCGGCATACTCTTCATAGAAGAAGCTCTTTCCCCATGAGGAGCGAACTCCACCTTCTTCGAGACTCATTTCAAATGCTCCCAGTGCATCATCTGCGGCGAAAGAGAACCACTTATCATTAGTGATGGCATAGGCCTCAAGGAGAACGCTAATGATGAATCCCTGGCCCATGGCTGATACCCATCCCGATTCAAGGTTATAGTTTTCAAAATCGACATAGCAGTGCCAAAGCGCGATATTTCCTTTGTACTCTACATTCTCTTTTAGCCAATAAGCGAGTTTCAGGAATTCCTCCTTGCTGTCATCATCTTCATTCTCGTAATAGTGGGCGTAATAGCTCAAAGCTACCTGCGCTATATTCGTAGGATTAAGAGCCCAGGTTCCGTTAAAATCGGTCATTGGAATACCGCTCGAATCGCGTTGCAGGTGCACCCATTTCCCAACATTCGGGCTGGCAAAAGGATAGGGTTGAGGCAATTTCTTTCCCCTGGAAAAGGAAGTAAGAGAAATCAGCAGGAAACAAATTAAGACGGGGGTTCTCATTTGTCTTCTATTTCTTGTACTCCATTCCTAGATGGTACATGATGAAGCTCCATCTGGCGAGATGTTCTTCAATCTGCATTTCAAGAGGCTTCCCGGAGCCGTGCCCCGCTTTATCTTCCACAAACATCAAGTATGGATTTTCAGCCTTGCCAAACTTTTGAAGGGTAGCCGTGAATTTATAACTGTGATATGGAGCCACTCTATCATCACCCATGGCAGTCATGACCATAGTTTTAGGATAGAGCACGCCTTCTTTAAGATTATGCAAAGGACTGTATTCCTTCAGGTAATTATACTCATCCTCATTATCGCTCGATCCGTATTCAGCCGCCCATGCATAGCCAATGGTGAAGTTCTGATAGCGAAGCATGTCTAATACACCTACTTCCGGAATTGCAACTTCGAAAAGATCTGGTCGCTGCGTCATTACTGCTCCAACCAGCAGGCCGCCATTTGATCTGCCATTAATTGCCAATTTCTCTTTACTGGTCATTCCATTATCGATCAGGTATTCTGCTGCTCCAATGAAATCATCAAATACGTTTTGCTTCTTTTCAAACATTCCTGCCTGATGCCATTCCTCACCGTACTCATCTCCGCCTCGAAGATTAACAGAAACATACATTCCACCATTCTCAAGAAATGGCATTCTGTGAGCACTGTATCCGGGCTTAATGGCGATGTTGAATCCACCATAACCGTACATCATCACCGGAGTTTCAGGTCCCGGACTTACATCTTTATGGTGCACAAGGAACATCGGCACTTCAGTGCCATCCTTACTGGTGAAAAAGACCTGTCTGGTAACAAAGTCCTCTGGACTAACATCTGCTTCTGTTTCGCGGTACAACTCAATCTCACCTGTCGCAATGTCGATCTTGTATTGCTGGGCAGGATAGGTGAAGGAGCTTAGAGTGAACATGCCAAATGAATCCTCATTCTTTCCTCTTAGGCCACTGATCGAACCCACAACCGGAGTCTCAACGGTGTGCTTAAGATTTCCATCCAGATCGAAGATTCGAATCTCATTGACCACATCTTTCATGTAGACACATACCAGGTGATTCCCGATCAGGCTGGCATCTTCAAGATTTTCATTTCCCTCAGGAATAACCACAACTGCACTTTCAGCTTTAGGCTTCTTCGCACTTAATGCGATGATCTTTCTGTTTGGAGCATTCTCGTCGGTGTAGATGAAAATCATTCCACCGGCTATACCGAGAGGATATCTCATGGCATCGATCTCAGAGTAGATCGTCTTTTTCTTAAGCTTCTTCTTTTTTAGGCTGTAGTAATAAAGGTCATTGTTGTTCGAGGTTCCCGAAGTATGAGACAGGAACATTTTTGATTGATCATCTGACACTCCCAGCCCGAAGAACAGATTTGGATCATCCTTGCGCTGGTAGAAAAGTTTATCATCTAATTGATTTGAACCGATCTCGTGATAATAGAGTCTGCGATTCTCATTTACTGCGAAATCATCGTTTCGGTCTCTTTCATATCGAGCGTAGTAGAAACCGTTTCCTTTCCAGGTGATGCCAGAGAACTTCACATTCTCAATATAATCGGAGAGCATCTCTCCGGTTTCAACATTTAGAACTCTGATCGATTTCCAATCAGAACCAGAGATTGATTCAATGAATGCAAGCATTTTTCCATCCTTTGAGGGGCTAAAGCCCCCGATGGAGATGCTGCCATCTTCACTCATTTTATTAGGATCCATTAAGACTCTCGCTTCCCCTCCAAGCTCATCCATGATATAGACTACAGCCTGGTTTTGAAGTCCATCATTTCTACTATAGATATAGCGGTCTCCCACTTTTTGAGGTAAGCTTTGGCGAGGATAATCATACAGATCGATCAACCTGTCTTTGAGATCTCTTCTGAATGGAATTGTGTTGAGATAGTCTCGAGTCAGAAGATTCTGATCCCCGATCCACTGGTATGAAGCTTCCGCCTTTTCATCTTCGAGAGGACGATAGGGATCGAGGATCTTTTCCTCGAAATAAAAGTCGACATGATCGGAGCTCGGCGGCACCGGATAGCTTATTTGAGCAGTGGAAACCATTGGGATAATCAGGAGAAGAAAGAAAATTCTCATGTTCAGATTTTCAGCGAATTTAATGATTGAATACATAGGTGGACCAAAAGATGTCCTCCTTCTGAACGCTTAAGAGCTTTTGATGTTAACTAATGACCTATGAAGGGATATCGATTCGAAGAATTTAGAGCAGGAGAGGATAATAGGAGTCCGTTTGAACGTTTGCTGGAGCTCTTTCTGGAGCTTTTGACCTACACCTCCGGTGATGTTGCAGAAGCATTGAACTGGATGAATGAGCTTGATCAGGAGTATAAGCTCACCGATGACTCCTATGGAATGGGAGACTTCATTGAAGACCTGAAAAAGAATGGTTACATCGAAGGTGACGATGATGGAAACTTTGGTGGCATGCAGATCACCAAGAAAACCGAACAGTCGATTAGGAAGCAATCACTTGAAGAGGTCTTTGGGAAGCTAAAGAGATCTACGAGAGGCTCACATAAAACACCGTATGCCGGACAGGGAGATGAGGATACATCAGAACTTAGGTCTTATCAGTTTGGAGATCCACCTGAAAGGATCTCAATGACCGATTCACTTCGAAACGCTCAGGTAAACCACGGTGTAGGCGATTTCTTTTTGACTGAACAGGACCTTGAGGTAAGAGAGCAGGAGCACAAAGCTCAGGTTTCAACTGTGCTGATGATCGATATCTCCCACTCAATGATCCTTTACGGTGAAGATCGGATCACTCCGGCCAAGAAAGTGGCGATGGCCTTGTCTGAGCTCATCACAACCAGATATCCAAAGGACACTCTTGACATCATAGTATTTGGGAATGATGCCTGGCAGATCGAGATAAAGGATCTTCCATACCTGGAGGTTGGACCTTACCATACAAATACCGTAGCCGGGCTTGAGCTGGCAATGGATCTTTTAAGAAGAAGAAAGAATCCCAATAAGCAGATCTTCATGATCACCGATGGAAAGCCAACCTGTTTGAAAGAGGGTGGGCGATACTACAAGAACAGTTTCGGACTTGATAGAAAGATCATCAATAAGACATTGAATCTTGCGAGACAATGTCGCAGACTAAAAATCCCTATCACCACATTCATGATCGCACAGGACCCATATCTGAGGGAGTTTGTGCACGATTTCACAGAAGTGAATAATGGAAGAGCATTTTACACCAGTTTGAAAGGACTTGGTGAATACATATTTGAAGACTTCGAAAGAAACAGAAGGAAGAATCTTAGATAATGGATATTAAGAAAATTGAAACTCTCGGACAGCTGAGAGGGGCTGGCTATAAGCCAAAAACAGTAAAGGAAGAGTTAAGAGATAATCTCATCAAGAGGATAGAATCGGGAACACCGGTTTTTGAAGGAGTCTATGGATATGAAGAATCTGTGATCCCGGATATTGAGCGTGCAATCCTATCAAAGCACAACATCATCTTGCTGGGATTGAGAGGACAGGCCAAGACAAGGATCGCAAGGCAAATGACCGATCTCCTGGATGATTATGTTCCTGTAGTTGCCGGGTCAGAATTGAACGATGATCCTATGCGTCCGATTTCTCGTTACGCGATCGATCAGATCGACGAGCATGGGGACAATACTGCAATTACCTGGCTTGCCAAGGAGGATCGCTATGCAGAGAAACTGGCAACACCAGATGTTACTGTTGCGGATCTGATTGGAGATGTTGACCCGATCAAAGCAGCCAATCTGAAATTGAATTACAGTGATGAGCGCGTGATCCATTATGGGATTGTTCCGCGATCGAATAGATGCATTTTCGTAATAAACGAGCTTCCTGATCTTCAGGCGAGGATCCAGGTTTCCCTGTTCAATATCCTTCAGGAAGGAGATGTGCAGATCCGTGGATTCAAGCTTAGACTTCCACTGGATATGGAGTTTGTCTTCACTGCAAACCCTGAAGATTATACGAATAGAGGAAGTATTGTAACTCCTCTTAAGGACAGGATCGAAAGCCAGATTCTTACTCATTATCCCAAGACCATGGAGATCAGTCGTAAGATCACTCAACAGGAGGCGCGTATTGAAGAGACTCAGTCCAATAAGGTTAATGTTCCTGATGCTCTCGCAGACTTGCTCGAGCAGATTGCTATCGAAGCTCGAGACTCAGAGTACATCGATGCGAAAAGTGGAGTGTCGGCGCGATTGACCATTTCTGCATATGAGAATCTCGTAAGTGCCGCTGAGCGTAGAGCTTTGAAGGCAGGTGACAAGAATACCACAGCTCGTGTATCCGATCTTTGGGGAGTAATTCCTGCGATCACGGGAAAAGTTGAACTCGTATACGAAGGCGAGCAGGAAGGCCCGCAAATGGTAGCTCAGCATCTGATTGGAAAAGCCATTCGCTCTCAGTTTGTTAAGTACTTTCCAAATCCTGAAGACGGAAAGAAAAAGCTTAGACGCAAGGAAGGTGAGGAGAGCCCTGGAAAACAACCATTTGACCATGTTAAGGAGTGGTTTGCCTCCGGGAATCAGATCGACCTTATGGTGGATTCAAGCGATAAGGAATACTACAAGGCGCTTGATTCGGTTGCCGGATTAGCTGCGGTTGTGGATCAGTTTGCTCCTGGCTTGAAAGAGCAAGATCAATACTTCTTTATGGAATTCGTCCTACACGGATTGGCCGAGTACAGTCAGTTAAGTAAAGCAAGACTGGAAACCGGTCATCGCTTCAATGATCTCTTTGACTCTGTCTTCTCCGTAGGTGATCTACTTGGGGATGAAGGGGGCGAATACACTGACTAATAATCTGCACAGAATTGCCTTTTGAGCTGTTGAGTTCTTAATAATTGTGACTGGATTTTGATGTCCTCATGCCCGAATTTTGAGGTAAAACCAAGGGTATGATAAAAGCATTTATACTTCTACTCGGGCTTGCCGGAATGAGTCCAGAACTTGACGGGCAAATTGACCGTGTCTCATCATTCCGTGATATTGTATGGGGAAGCTACATCGACAGTGTAATGATCGATGGATCTGAAGTGAAATTTGAAAGATCAAAGGGATCAGATTTCGACAACGCCTACGAGATCTTCAATGACAAGATGATGTTGGGGAATGTAGAAATGAACCAGGTAAACTACATCTTCAATGAAGAGGGAAGATTCTACAAGGTTTATCTGAAAGGAAGAAAAGACCAAACTGAGGAGATGAAATTCATCCTTGAATACAAGTTTGGATCTCCTGACAACACCTGGAAGGTTGATGAATTGAATTATACGCAATGGATCATTGCAGATGTAACATTTACGCTGGCTGAGCATGAATTTCACACTTTCGACCTTGTGATCGAGAGCGATTGGCAAGCTGCTGAAGCCTACAGAAAAAATACAAGCGTAGAAGACTTCTAAACTCGTTTTCAGTTAGATAGGTAGGAGCCGCACCTCAGTTCTGAGGTGCGGCTTTATTGTTTCCGGGATGCATTTAAAATATTCTCCCTATATCTATTATATTTGGAATAACAACAACGCAAAATTCTCTTCAACCGGGAATTTACTTTTTGGATTTTATGGCTCAATTAAGACACATACAATGTATGCGATTTTTGGTCCCCTGCATTGTCCTCACTCTTCTTCTCTTCACACAGGAATTGAAGGCGAATGACCTTAGGGTAGGACCGAATTCGGACTACAAGATTATAAGTGAAGCAATTAGTGCTCTGGAGCAAAGCGGAATGAAGGGACATGTAAACCTGCTACTCGAAGATGGTCAGTACAATGAACAGATCGAGATCCAGTATATCCAGGGAATGAGTGAGAATGCCATCCTAACGATCAAGCCGATGAACGGAGCTTCTGGTAATGTTGAAGTGTTCTTTTCGCCTACAACGGCTCTTAAGAATTACACAGTGAAAGCAGGCTTAGGAAGCTTTATCAGCCTGAAAGGCTTAACTATTTCTTCTAAAGGAACAGGGTACTCTACGCCTATTCAGATCACTGGCGTAGGACTTTTCTCAATAGATGAATGTCTAATTATTGGAAAAGCGAATTCTAGTAATTCAACCAGCCAAAGCCTGATCTTTTCTGATGATCGATATAAGTCGGAAACGATTGAGATAACAAACTGCGAATTAGAAGGAGGGAGCTTTGGTTTCTTCGGTGGTGGAATGGCTGATGATTACAGAGACCACCACTATTCCTTCCAGGACAACACGCTAACAGATCAAAGCAGAGCTGGTATTTATATCAAGTATCTGGATGAGCTTGACCTGATAGGCAACCTGATCAGCAGCTCGACTGAGTCTGCTGAATTTGAAGGAATTGCTGTTTATAACATCGGCCCGGGTCTGCTTGCCGAGGCCAATATTGTGAATTTCAAAGCTGGTCAGAATGGAATTCATATTGCGAATTCCGGTGGTTCAGAATCCAATTACTCAGAGTGGAGGAATAACTCCATCACCCTGGGTTTGACGCCAAACTCAAATGGATTCTACCTGGAGGGAAATTCAGATTATATCCTGCTGGATTTCAATCGAGTTAAGTTCAATCCGGGCTTAAGAGACATTTCAGCATTCGCATTCTACAAGAATCTCTCATCAGGGGAGTCGATCAATTTAGTGAATAACATATTCTATAACCTCGAATCAGGAGGCTACACTGTTATTGGAAACACTTTCCAGAAGTATATGGAGAATGCCAATCAGTCCTCTGACGAGTATAGCACAAAAGTTAATGGGCTCTTTTACGAGCGCATTCAAGATTAGCCATAGCACGCTGTATGTTGGGGGATGGGGTCTTAGGATCCCATCCCTTTTTCTTTTGCCTTCAAGGCTGATTACCCGAATTAAATATGCTGGAGGTGGATTTGATATTCAAGGTCCTTTAGTTTAATTTGCTCGAAAGCTAATTTGCTAATGGATAAACCGATACAGCTACTACTAGTAGAAGATAACCCTGGAGATGTGCGTCTGACCCAAGAAGCGCTCAAGGAAAGCAATGCCAATATTGATCTTAGCATCGTAATGGATGGTGAGGAAGCAATGAACTTTCTGAAGAAAAGGGGACAGTATTCTGATGTAGTAAAGCCTGATATCGTGCTTCTTGATCTTAACCTTCCAAAGAAAAATGGTCTGGAAGTACTTGAGGAGATAAAAGCGGATGAGATGCTACGCACTATCCCGGTAATTATTCTTACAACCTCAGATGCCGAGCACGACATTCTGAAGGGTTATTCACTTCACGCAAACTGTTTTGTTTTAAAACCTGTCGATTTTGATGAGTTTATCAAAGTGATTGGATTGATCAATCAGTTTTGGTTCCAAACTGTAAAGCTTCCCTCATGAGCGAGATCGCACATACAGAATACAGGATCCTTCTGATCGAGGATAATCCCGGTGACGCATTTCTTACCAAGTTTTACCTTGATGAGTCAAATACCGAGACCTCAAGTTTTTCTGTAGTTCATGTTGAGGAGTTGAATGCAGGCTTCCAAAAGCTAAGCGAGGCTGAATTCGATATCGTATTACTCGATCTTAACCTACCGGATAGCAGGGATCTACAAACCGTTATTTCATTCCTGGAAAAATTTCCTGATCAGTTGGTAATTGCAATGACAGGACTTACAGATGAAAAAGTGGGAGTAGAGGCCGTAAAACTCGGAGCTCAGGATTTCCTTACGAAAGGACGGTTCGAGGCTAAAGTTTTGAGTTCTTCTATCAAGTATGCTTTCGAGAGATTTCAATTGAACAAGCAGGTAAAGAGCTTTAAGCAGGAGTTTAAGTTAAATAGGTGGCGAATGAATTTCCTTGAAAAAGCCCTGACCTCAAGGTATGCAGAGTTCTATAAGGATGGTCAGGCATCTTCAATCTCAGAAACCTTAATGGCTAGCTGGAATATTGAAAAGATTTCGGATCTCACTTTACAGGATTTCATTGACAAGTTTCAGGAAGCAGATGAGTTAACCGGCACTTTAGATTCTTTAGAAGTGGACGGGAACCATAAGTTAATTTCCCTGTCGGATAAGGAAAGCGGTCAGAAGTATCAGGGGGGAGTTGATATTGCCAATTGTCCTGTTCAGAATGAGGAAAAGTACAGATTCCTGATCCAACCAATCTAGTTTACTCTTTCCGGGCATAATTCTTGCCCTTTTGTTTTTTCCTTTTTTAACAATGAAAGCCTTTGGCTAATCGTAGCTTTGTAGGATGCATCGGAAGTACCTTGTGATATTGGTTTTGACTTTGACTTCATTCCTTGGAATGGCGGAGGATTCTATATCAGTAGGCGATGTTAATCCAACCCTGATCCAGGGTTATGTAGTTAATGCGCGTGATACTGTTCCAGTTTACGGTGCTCATATCGTAAATCGTAACCGCAATTCTATTGTGAACTCTTCAAATACAGGGTCATTTGCCATTCAGGCGATTCCCGGCGACTCTATTTTTATCACGGCAGTTGGATTTGAGCTGGAGCGATTTGCCTTTAATGGTGAGAATGATCTGCTCCTTATCTTCCTCAGTCCAAAGAGATATTCAGTTGGAGAGGTCAAAGTATATCCTTTCCCAAGTCCGCAGCACCTCAAGGCAGCCATGCTAAATCTCGATCTACCGAACGAATATGTTGAAGTAGAACCTCCTCCAAGAGTAAAGCGAACGGAAGTACTGTCTGCGCCAGAAGGAGGTTTCGGATTCGGAATTTCCGGACCAATAACCGCTTTGTATAACTGGTTGAGTAAAGAGGGGAAGAACAGGCGAGAACTAAAAAGGGTAATGGATCTCGAAGAGTATCGCGAAGCTCTTGCTCAGCAGTATAGTGATGAACTCGTTCTATCGGTCACTGGGCTTCCTGAGGAGCTGATTCCTGAGTTTCTGGACTTTTGTGAGGAATCAGATGATTTTAAACAAAGCGTTGTAGATCAGGAGATTGTGAGCGGTTTGACCGACTGCTATTTCGAGTTTATCAAGCAGAAATAGCTCAATTACAGTTCACCTGCGATAATCTACCATTCACTTATTGACACCCACAGTTGATGGAATTCCACCATCTGTATAGAGGTATGCTGATACACATTTGCATCAAACAAAAATCGTATCAGCAATGAATCGTTTAATTACCTTTTTTATCCTAGTGAGCCTGGTCCTTGCAGCAAGTACCTTATTCGCTCAAGACGAACTGCAAACCCAAACTGTAACAGGGGAGGTAATCGATGCAGATTCAGAAATGCCATTGATCGGAGCAACCATCAAATTAATTGGTTCAGATCCGGTTCTTGGCGTAACTACCGACCTTGATGGTGCCTTCCGACTTGAAGGTGTTCCAGTTGGTCGCCAATCCTTTGAAATATCCTATATCGGATACAAAACCTCAACTGTAAACAACATTCTTGTTTCTGCCGGAAAGATGCTTCAGGTGAATATCAAACTTGAAGAATCAGTAGAGCAGCTTCAGGAAGTTGTGGTTTCTGGTGAAACCGATAAGAATCGTGCTCTTAATGAAAACACATCCGTGAGTGCACGTACCTTCTCTATCGACGAAGTAACCAGATACTCAGGAGCTAGAAATGATGTCGCCAGAATGGTAAGTAACTACGCGGGAGTGAGCGTAGGGAACGATGCCCGAAACGACATTGTAGTTAGAGGAAACAGCCCAACAGGAGTTCAGTGGAGATTAGAAGGAATCGATATTCCGAATCCAAACCACTACTCAACGCTTGGAACTACGGGTGGACCGGTAAGTGCAGTTAATCCAAACCTGATCGATAACAGTGACTTCCTTACGGGTGCATTTCCATCTGAGTATGGAAATGTAACGGCAGGTGTTTTCGACCTTAACTTCAGATCAGGAAATAGGGAGCGATTTGAGGCCACTGCTCAGTTAGGAGCATTCTCAGGCCTTGAAGCCATGATAGAAGGTCCTTTCAGTAAGAGAAAGAAAGCTACTTACCTATTTAGCTATCGCTATTCATTTGCAGCAATTGCAGCTGCTGGAACGAGCGCAACACCTATCTACCAGGATATCAACTTCCACATTGATCTACCAAATACGAAAGCAGGTAAGTTCAGCTTCTTTGGAATCGGAGGTACGAGCAAGATTGACTTCATTGGAGCAGAGATCGATACCACCGATCTATTCGCTGACCCAAATGCAGATTCTTATGTAAGGTCTAAGCTTGGAATCATCGGAATGAAGCACAACATCATTGTGGGTCAGAAGGGATACTTCAGAACAGTAATTACAGCATCTACTTCTCAGAGTACTTATGAAGAGGACAACTACGATGAAAATGGAATGGCTGAGCGTGTTACTGAATCTGACGACATCCAGAATCAATACACGATCAATTCCTTTTACAACCACAAATTCTCACCTAAGTATAGCATTAGAGCGGGTGTAAAGTGGAATCTTTTCAATCTAAACCTGAATGTTAGAGATAGAAAGAACAGAGATGATTGGTATCAGGTTAGAGACTTTGATGGCAATGTGAATCTGTTCCAGGCATTCTTTCAGAACAAAATCAAGTTCAATGATCGCGTGACCTTGAATGTTGGACTAAATGCAATGTATCTAACGAACAATCAGTCATATGCTATCGAGCCTAGAATTGGACTTTCATACCAGGTTGCAGAAGCTCATACACTTAGCTTAGGCTATGGTATCCACCACCAAATGCAAGCTCTTCCAGTCTATTTCTATGAAACTGAATTGTCAGACGGAAGCTCAATCAGAACTAATGAAGATCTTGATTTCCTTCGCTCAAAGCACTTCGTACTTGGTTACGACTACAACATGGGCAAGGATTGGAGACTGAAGGCAGAGCTTTATTATCAAAAGATCAGTAATGCCGCTGTAGAAACAGATTCATCAAGCTTCTCAATGTTGAATGCCGGAGACGATTTCGTATTCCCTGAAAGAGATTTCCTTACGAATGAGGGAACTGGTTCTAACTACGGTATTGAGATCACTGTAGAGAAATTCTTCAGCAAGGGATATTACGGTTTGTTAACTGTATCACTCTTTGACTCTAAGTATGAAGGAAGTGATGGAATCGAAAGAAACACAGCCTTTAACAGCAATTACGTAGTGAACTTCCTGGCGGGTAAAGAATTCATAATCGGTAAGGAAAAGCGTAATGCGATCACTTTCGATATGAAGGTTACTTCTTCAGGAGGTCGTTACTATACTCCAATCGATCTTGAAGCTAGTAGAGCAGCAGGAGAAGAGGTGTTGATCGAAGAAGAAGCGTATTCTCTTCGCCAGGATCCTTACTTCAGATTAGATGCTAAGCTTGGATTCAGATTGAATGCCAAGAAGAAGAGAATCTCTCAGACATTCTTCGTGGACTTCCAGAATCTGACCAACAGACAGAACATCTTCCGCGAACGCTATAACCCTGTTACGGAGAACATCAACACTGTTTATCAGCAAGGATTCTTCCCTGACATTCTTTACAGAGTTCAATTCTAAAATTGATAAAGCGTAATTTTAAAGTCATGAGTAGACGGTCTAACAGAGAGGTTCTAGGATTTAATGATCGAATGATGGTCATTGTCGGGGTCGCTTTGTTGACCGTCATCATGCCTTTCATGTTCTTCGGAGCAGATCCAAGTGAAGGTCCAAGATCAATTGCAATGAGCCTTTTCTTTGGATTCATTTACACACTCACCTACTGGTTTGGAAATAGAGCGATCATAATTGCCGCTCGCAGAAGATTCAATGATTACAGCGAAGTAAAGCAAAGAATCAGAGTCCAGATTCCTGCAATGCTTATTTACTCATTGCTTATTCCAAATATCTTTTGCTACATAGAAATTGCATTTGACTTACGAGAGATAACCACGATTCTGTGGCTAAGAGAGCAAGCCTCGAGTCTTTTCGCAGTAGCAGCAGTTGGAGCTATTTATGAAGGGGTTTTCTTTTATACCAGATTGGGGGCTTCATTATCTGAACAAGAAAGACTGAAGAAGGAGAATGTCCAGACTCAGCTCGAAAGCCTTAAAAGCCAGGTCAACCCGCATTTCCTCTTTAACAGCTTGAATACTTTGGCTCAGCTGATCCCTGAAGATCAGGGCCTTGCTGTCCAGTTCGTTCAAAAGCTATCCAGATGCTATAGATACATCCTTGAGATCAACAATCGGGAAACTATTAGCCTGAGAGAGGAACTCGATTTTATTGATTCCTATCTCTTCCTTATCAAGATCCGATTTGGTGAGAATCTGGAAATGAAGATTGATGTTCCCGAGCATTTAAGAGAGGAGCGAATTGTTCCACTCACTATCCAACTCTTGCTTGAGAATGCCATCAAGCATAACATTGTCTCTACGCAGAATCCACTTTCAGTAGAACTCTTTATCGATAGAGATTACCTGGTCATGAAGAATATCTACCAGCCAAAGAACCAACCAGTGGCATCCACTGGAATCGGTTTGAAAAACATTCGAAACAGATATCGTTACCTCACTGATATCCCAGTAGAGGTTGTTCACTCCCAAACCCATTTTACAGTTGCGGTACCCCTACTTAAAATCGCTCAATCAGCATGAGGGTATTACTTATTGAAGATGAAAAGCCTGCAGCACGCAGGCTAACACAAATGGTAAAGGAGCTCGATCCAAATATTGAGGTTCTTGATGTTTTAGACAGTGTATCGGCAAGCGAAGCCTGGTTCAAAGCCTTTTCTAATCCTGATCTGGTTTTCATGGATATACAGCTCGCCGATGGCCTGAGTTTTGAGATCTTCAGCAAGGTGAAAGTGGATTGTCCGGTGATCTTTACCACCGCCTACGATAATTACACACTCAAAGCATTTAAGGTAAATAGTGTTGATTATTTGCTTAAACCTATTGATGAAGATGAGCTCGCAATTGCCTGGCAGAAGTTTCTTCGAAATGCACAATCGACCAATATCAGTAACAATCAGATCGAGGCCATTTTGCAGGGGATGCAGCAACCTAGATTCAAAGAGCGCTTCCTCGTTCGATCTGGTGAGCAATTGATCTACCTCATGTCGAATGATATCTCCTTTTTCCTCTCTGAGGACGGAATAACGCAGGGATATAATTCAGATAAGCGACCTCATATAATTGAGCATAAGCTCGAAGCTCTTGAAGATCTTCTGGATCCAAAGAACTTCTTTAGGATCAACCGAAAGTTTATCATCAATATCAATAGTATTTCAAAGATCCATACATGGTTCAATGGGCGATTAAAGCTCGATCTAAGTCCCGATCCTGGGCAGGAAGTCTTTGTCAGCCGCGACAGAGTTTCTGCTTTCAAGGCCTGGCTGGACGACTAAATACTCAAGGCTTTCAAATTTCATTTCAATTTATTGTTCCAGCGTATATCTTAGAGCAAAAGATTCCGCATGGAGGCGATTAGCGTATTCGATATGCTTAAGATTGGTGTTGGACCTTCGAGTTCCCATACTCTTGGTCCATGGAGAGCGATTCAACGTTGGATCGACGAGCTTGATGAGCAGGGCGTAATTCCTCAAATTGAGAACATACAGGTCTATCTTTACGGTTCATTAGCCCTTACGGGCCGAGGTCACGGGACCGATAAAGCAGTGTCACTTGCCCTTCTCGGCGAGGAACCTGAGACGATCAAAACAAAAAAGATCCAGAAGATGATCGATGATTTCTGCTTTGTCAAAGAAGTAGATATCAGAGGGAAGAATGTTGTACCATTCGACCCGGTTGCCGATATCGTTTACCTCAAGCGTGAGAGACTTCCATATCACAGCAATGGTATGCGTTGTGTTGCATCGGCCGGAGGCCAATTATACGAGTCAATATTCTATTCAATTGGTGGTGGATTCATTGTAAAAGAAGGGGAAGATCATCCCAATTTGGAAGATGTACAGCTTCCGTACCCATGCCAGAATGCCCGCGAGCTGCAAGCCTTTTGCGAGAAAAATGAAATGAAGATCTCCGATATGGTCTGGGCCAATGAAAAAGCCTGGAGACCTGAGGAGGAGGTTGAGGAAAAGATCTGGGGAATCTGGGAGGTGATGCGCGATTGCATTTACAATGGCTGCCACACCAAAGGAGTTCTTCCAGGAGGATTGAATGTAAAGCGACGAGCCTATAAGATCAATCAAAAGAGGATTGGGGAGGAGTGGTATGAAGATGTTGAGGGCTGGATCCGAGTGATAAGAGGTATGAACTGCAAGTTCAGCCAGATACTAAAATGGGTAAGCTGCTTTGCATTGGCAGTTAATGAAGAGAATGCAAATCTCAGCAGGGTGGTAACTGCACCAACCAATGGAGCGGCAGGAGTTATTCCGGCTGTTTTGATGTATCACATCTGCTTTGCAGAAGAAGAGCCAACTAAGCGCGATATCATGAACTTCTTGATGGTCGCAGGTGAAATAGGAACATTCTTTAAAAAGAAGGCTACCATATCAGCAGCAATGGGAGGATGTCAGGCCGAGATTGGAGTATCAAGCGCAATGGCCGCGGCAGCTTTAGCTGAGCTGATGGGTGGTAGCGTTGCTCAGTGCCTGATGGCGGCAGAAATAGCCATGGAGCATCACCTTGGTCTAACCTGTGATCCAATTGGTGGTCTGGTTCAAATTCCATGTATTGAAAGAAACTCAATGGGGGCAATCAAGGCGATCAATGCAGCTGAACTTGCGGTTGAGAGCGACCCCAACGATGCAAAGGTCACTCTTGATGGAGTGATTGAAACCATGTGGCAAACGGCTCAGGATATGAACCTGAAGTATAAGGAAACGAGCGAAGGTGGATTGGCTGTGAATGTTTCCGTGAACCTTCCCGAGTGCTAGGCTGAACTAAATCCTTCTGTTTACATTTATCTGATACATGTCAGATCCCAACCCCTCCACCCGCTTGCTCCCAAATGAAAGGCGGGTTCTTATCATTCTTGCTGTAATCAACTTCACCCATATCCTTGATTTTATGGTGATGATGCCTTTGGGTCCTCAGCTTAAAAGGGTTTTTGATGTTGACCCTCAGCAATGGAGTATCATCGTATCCTCCTACACCACAGCAGCATTTTTCTCGGCACTTCTCAGCGTTTTCTTCCTCGACTACTTCGACAGAAAGAAAGCTCTGGTCTTTCTATACGGTGGTTTTTTGATCGCCACCTTCCTGGTTGGATTGAGCAGTAGTTATGAAATGCTCGTGGGAACCAGAGCGCTTGCAGGTCTTTTCGGAGGAGTTATTAATGCGGTTATCCTATCCATTGTTGGTGACATGATTCCATTTGAAAGAAGAGGAACGGCCATGGGAATCGTATCAGCCGGGTTTTCAGCAGCTGCATCAGTAGGAGTTCCTATCGGGATGTACTTTGGAACTGCTTATTCCTGGAAGTTTCCATTTTTCGCCATTGCTATCGCAGGAGTAGCGGTTTGGTTTTTTGCTGGGAAGATGATCCCTCCATTACGGGAGCACTTAAAAGCAGAGAATCAGCATAAGCCCAGAGAAGGATTGATGGCAATGCTTAAGGATCGGAATCAGATCTATGCCATGGTATTTCTCGTCTTGCTCCTGTTTGGGCAGTTCAGCATAATCCCATTTATCAGCCCATTTATGGTATCCAATGTAGGATTCACTGAAATGGAGGTTACTTACATTTATGCGGTAGGTGGAACACTGAGCATTTTTGCATTCCCCTTTATCGGTCGCCTTGCAGATCGATATGGGAAAGTGAAAGTTTTCACGATTCTGGCATACCTATCTCTATTCCCGATCTTCATTATTACAAATTTGAGCGAGACTCCGATTTGGATTGTATTGATCATCTCAGCGAGTTTCTTCGCTTTTGCAGGAGGTAGATTTATCCCTGCAAATGCCATGATCATCTCTACAGCAATACCAAAGTACAGAGGGAGCTTTATGAGCATCAGATCATCTGTTCAGAGTGGGGCACAATCTCTATCAGCTTTGATAGCTGGTTATCTGGTAGTTGAGAATGAGGGAGGCTTCTATGAGTATTACTGGCAGGTAGGACTTGTCGCAATTGTCTGCTCTCTGCTTTCTATTGCAGTAATCAGAAAGATCAAGGCTACATATTAAAAGGTCTTGTACTTTAAAATTCTCTTTTTATAGTTTAGTCCACAGAGAGGAGATCATAAATGAAGTTTGACGTACAGCCGGAAAATTGGGTAGATGAATATGCAGATTACCTTTTCAACTTTGCAATCAAAAGGCTCAATAATGAGGAAGAGGCTCAGGACCTTGTCCAGGAAACTTTCTTAAGCGCCTGGAAGGCCAGAGAAGGTTTTGAAGGGAAAGCAAAAGTAAAAACCTGGCTTACCAGCATCCTGAGAAACAAAATCATTGACCAGTATAGAAGAAGGGCGAGCCGGCCAGAAATCTTAGAAGCCCAGCAACAAATCGAGGGCGAAACTGATTTTTTCTTTATGGAAGAAGGTAAATTTGAAGGACATTGGACCGGTGATTATGCCAGTTCTTATCGCTCAATTCCTGCGGCAGACCACAACTTTAATCAAGCTGAATTCCTTAAGGTATTAGGATTATGCTTAGATAATGTTCCTGATAGGGCTGCAGATGTTTTTAAGATGAAGTTCCTTGAGGATCTTGATGTAGATGAAATTTGTAAGGCTGCTGAGATAACTCCGTCCAACTATTGGGTGATCGTTCACCGGGTAAAGTTGAAACTAAGAGATTGTCTGAGCAAAAATTGGATAGAGACGAAGAGATGATGAATTGCAAAGAAGCCACCTTGCTGATCATCAAGAAGCAGGAGGGTAAATTATCGATAGGAGACAAGATCAAACTCCGCTTTCACGTAATGATGTGCAAGTTCTGCAAGTTGTTCGAGAAAGACGTGCAGCTTATTGATGGGCACATCCATGAATGCATTGAAGAGGATAAGCTCGATTATCATATGACCGATTCCGGTAAAGAGCAGATCAAAAAAGAGTTATTGGGATAGCATTTACATTCTTTCGCCTAAGCGACATCCACTCTCCAAATTGCTAATTCTGCGAACCTTTCAGGGCGAATAACCTTATTTTCACGTCCCAACTTTAAACCAAACATGAAGTCAAGCCTACGCCTAATAAGCTTTGTCTTATTATCCTGTATATCCACTGCTCTAATAGCTCAACAAAACACCGTTTCGATTCCGGAAGATGCTGCTGAATATCCTTATTGGATCGAAATGATGCAGGATGAGAACGTGAATTATTTCGAGGCAAAACCTGCCTTTGAAGCCTATATGGAGGCCAATGAGATAGATAGCGGCTGGAAGCCTTTCGCTAGATGGCTTTCAAGAAATTCAACGAAAGTAAATTACCAAACCGGACATCTGCCCGACAGGGCCGAAATGGCAAGAGAGTTTGAAACTTATCGCCAAAGCCAGGGTGCAAGATCTACCAATGGGAACTGGGTAGAGTTAGGCCCATCTTTTACACCATACACGCAGTACGGGATCGATATCAATGGAGTGGGTCGACTAAACGTCATTACGCTTGATCCTAGAGACACAAATGTGATCTGGGTTGGTGCGCCTTCCGGCGGATTATGGCATACAGAAGATGGAGGAGCGAGTTGGGTTTCCTTCACCGATCAGCTTCCAAGTCTGGGAGTTTCAGCGATTTGTCTGCATCCATTTGATGAAGATGTAGTGTACATCGGCACCGGTGACAGAGATGCAAATGATGCACCCGGAGTAGGAGTGATGAAGAGTACCGATAAAGGACAAACATTCACACTGATAAATAATGGAATGGGTGATGTGGAAGTTGGCGCAATGCTTATCCACCCTACAAACCCCGATACATTGATCGCTGCGGGTGATGATGGTATTTACAGAACAGTAGATGGAGGCGCAAACTGGACAAAATCGCAAGGGACAAGCCTTCATTTTAAGGACCTCCAATTCAAGCCGGATGATCCGAATATCGTATATGCTGAGGCAAGAGGAAGGTTTTATCGCAGCGATGATAATGGTGAGACTTTCACGCAGATCACTAATGGTCTTCCTTTAGCTTTTCGTCAGGTTATTGGTGTAAGCCCAGCTGATCCGAATCGCGTTTACATTCTTCAATCATATCAAAGAGAGTTTAGAGCTTTCTATCGCTCCGATGATGCCGGATTATCATTTACTACAGTGATAGTTGATTCACCAAATATTCTAGGAAGAAGAGCTGATGGGAATGATGATGAAGGACAGGCTTTTTACGACCTCTGTATTGCGGTTGACCCCTTCAATGCTGATATCGTTTACTCAGGAGGAATTCACATTTGGCGAAGCGAAGATGGAGGTCAGTCATGGAAGATTAACGGCAACAGAAGTGATATAACTACCAGTCGGGTGCATGTAGATCATCACGCTTTCGCCTTTCAGGAAGAAACCGGAAAGCTATTCAATGCAAACGATGGTGGTATCTATGTTTCACCTGATGGGAACAACCAGTATACAAGCATCTCTGCCGATATGGGAATTGGGCAGATCTACAGATTAGGCTCAAATCCACAGAGCTCAAGACAGGTTTTAACCGGCTTTCAGGATAATGGGACAAGCTATTTCGATGGAGCCAAATGGAATAGGACAACCGGTGCAGATGGTATGGAATGTCAGTATGATCCAGGTCCAGATAATTACCGCTACACTTCAATTCAGTACGGCGATATCAATAGAAGTGTAAATGACGGCCAGCCGAGAAGAATTGCTGGAGAGGGAGAAAATGGAATTGATGAGCCGGGTAACTGGATCACTCCGTGGCAATTAGCTAATCATAATACAGAAGTGATGTTCATTGGTTATCTAAGCCTTTGGAGATCAGATAACCTCAAAGAATCAAACAGAAGAGATATTACCTGGAGAAAGATCTCTGGGAGAATAGGGGCAGCAAATGCGGCATTTAATGTTGTTGAGCATAGCCAAACCGATTCCACAATGCTCTTTTGCTCTAAAGGAGTTCGCCTATTCAGAACAAACAATGCATTGGATTCTACTGCAAGCTTTGTGGAGCTTACACCTGGAACAGGAGCATTCTCCATTGCTGATATCCTTACTCATCCGAGAAGCCCGGACACAGTTTACCTTGTTCAGGGAACAGATGTTTATCGCTCTGCCGATACAGGTTCTACATGGGTGAATATTAGTGGAACACTGCCTGATGTAATGATGAATACCATCGTCTTTGATGCTACCAGCAGAGAAGGCTTGTATTTAGGTGGTGATGCCGGAGTTTACTTCTATGACGATGTTGCGCAGGACTGGGTATTGTTTTTTGATGGACTACCAGCAAACGTGCCGGTTCGAGAACTTGAGATCTATTACGGCAATCATTCTGATGAACATAGAATCAGAGCTGCGACATATGGAAGAGGGCTCTGGGAGTCTGACCTGATCGGAAGCTCCAGTATAACATTCCCTCCAGTTGCCGCGATTCGTTCTTTGGACGTTCAAACGATCTATCACGAAGGCACCGAGGTTGAGTTCACTTTCTTCAGAGGAGTGAATCAAGTAGAAATGAACGGCTTTGATGTAAGTGATGTGACTATCAATAATGGCTCGCTGTCTAATTTCTCAGGGGGACCAGTTGTGTGGACAGCAGATGTAAGTGCTACTGCACCAGGTACTATTGAGATCATTGTTCCAGATCAAAGTGCTACGGATAATCAGGGAATCGGGAATGAGCAATCAGACACATTCAAGATCGCCTTTGAGGGCGTTTCTGCTTCAGTTGGTATTTATGGACCAGGCGGAGTTGGTGATGCGAACTCATTAGCTCTTTGGTTAAGAGCTGATACGGCTTTGTTTGATGACAATGGAGGTGTTCCGGTCGATAATGATGGAGACCTGGTTGGTTATTGGGGAAGCTTAGGTGGAACCCCTGTTTTTGCTGGACAGGATGAAGTTACAAAGAAACCGCAGCTTGCTGCAGGTGTAATGGGAGGATCACCAGCCATTGAGTTTGAACCAGATACATCAGATGGTAAATATTTCCTTGCTCAAAATGTGGTGCCAGGAGCAGATTTTACAGCTATTACAATTGCCAGCTCAAAGACTTCAAACTACAACGACCACAGCTGGACAGCTTCTTCAAGAACTGAAAATGGCTTCCTGCTTCACGTTCAGAAGAATCAGAAGTACTGGTATCCTGGAGTCTTTGATGGCGCAAACAATAATCTAACAAGAGACAGAGTCTACCTGGATGATGTTACTGTTCCTCATGTCTATGGAGTAACATTTGACCAAACAGAGGTAAGACATGAATACGTTACGATTACAAGTACGGATGACCTGGTTCAGCGCAGTCCTACTTTTTTCATTCCTAGAAGCAATACTGATTCTATTCAGATCAAATACGGTTGGGATTTCGATGAGCGCTACGGAAGTGGCTACATCGGCGAAGCCATCATCATGAACAGAAGACTTTACACTTCTCACACCAATATTCTTAGAAACTACTTCAACGCCCGCTATGGAATCGATATCGGAGATGTTGATTTCTACGCTCACGATCTTGGACATGGGAATGATGTAGCAGGTATTGGTAGAGAGTCATTCTATGATCTGCATACCGATGCAAAGGGAATGGGAGAAGTGAGATTTAGGAATGCATATGATCTTGGAGATGGAGAATATATGATCTGGGGGCATGATGATGGTGGAACTGGCCAATGGATCAGCACCAATGTTCCTCAGGGATTCCAGCGAATTGAAAGAGAGTGGAGATTAGATAAAACGGGTGTGATCGGGGAAGCAGAATTACTCGTTCTTTCAAGAGATCTTCCTTCCAGCAATGAGACAATCGGAATTTTGGTGGCAGATGACGCCAACTTTAGTCAGGGTGTATATGCTTTGCCTTTCCAAATTGATGGAGACACTCTTTGGGAGTCAATCTTTATGGATGACGATGCCTATTTCACTTTCGTAAGTGCACCTAGATCCGCATACGATCAATACACAGGGATTGAAGATTTGAATGAAGCACAGTTGCTATTGTATCCAAATCCAAGTTCAGATCTGGTCACAATCCAATTAGTAAGTGAATCTCAAATTGGCGAAGACTTAAGGCTTGAAATGATCGATATGACTGGAAGCATCATTATGAGCAAAGCCATCAAAGGAAATGCAAATGTCCTCATTGATGTCTCAGAATTTGCAAGCGGTATTTATCAGGTGATCGTTTCGGGTTCTAAAGGTGAGCCTTATACTGAGCGCTTGATGATCAGCCATTAATCAGGCTTCTTCACAGTCTTCATCCGGAGTTTCGATCTCAATTGTAACATGATGAATCCCAAAATTCAGCATGTGATTCCGAATCTCCTTTTTCAGATCTGAGATTCTTGTTTCACTGAGATCATTACTTATTACGACATGTGTAGACATGATATGATATTCACCATCAATCGTCCAGATATGGATGTCGTGGGAACCTTCTATACCATCGATAGAATTGAGCTCTGATTCAATTTTCTCAACAGATACCTGACTTGGAGTTGCCTGCAAAATGATCTTAAAACTCTCTCTCAGGTTGCGGTAAACGTTAAAGAGGATAAAGAGAGAGATTGCAATCGATAGGATAGGATCAATGATTGTCCAGCCAGTAAAGTGGATCACAACACTACCGATCAAAATTGCTACCCAACCAAGTACATCTTCCAATAAGTGGAAAGCAACAACGCGCTCATTCATCGAGGTTCCCTTTCTCAGTCTGATTACGGCAGCGCCATTGATGATCACTCCGAGTATTGCCAGGAGGAACATTCCTATGGTGTCTGGATCAGTTGGATTCCAAAGTCGTGGAATGGCTTCAGTTAGGAGAAATATTGATCCTGCGAAGAGTATGAGTGCATTGAGAATTGCTCCCAAAAGACTAAATCGTCCGTATCCGTAGGTAAACTTTCGATCTGATTCTTTGGCCGCAAGCTTTTGAAAGTACCAGGACATCCCCAGAGAGATCGAGTCTCCAAGATCGTGTAAAGCATCGGTGAGGATTGCAAGACTGCCGGTTAGAATTCCTCCTATGATCTCAATGATGGTAAAGCCAAAATTGAGGAAGAAAGCAACTTTGATGTTCCCGGTTTCTGGAGTGTGGAGGTGGTGGGAATGTCGGCTATGAGGGTGGTCTGCCATATTATTCTGGAGCGCTGGACTTAAGGCTATGCTCCAGCACATCATATGTGATATCGGTTATTCTCTCTTCATTGACATAGACCAGAGATTCAATGGTGTAAACCATATCGTAGCCCTGCTCTTTAGCAACAATTTTCAAAGATTGATCAACTTTATCATAAATAGGAGCATAGAGTTCTACCTCTTTTTCTACGAGCTCTTCTTCAGCACTTGTTTGCATTTCCTCTAAGGAGAGATATGACATCTGAATCTTTTCTGCAAGTAGCTGCAATCGAACTCTTGGAGGTTCAGGAAGAGATGATAAACTGTCGAATTCTACTTCCATCAGTCCAATATTAGTGTACTCCACTTCCAGAGCACTCAACAACTGTTGGTAGTAACCTTCGAGAGCGCTGGCTGCTACCTCCGTTTCTGGTAGTTTGGATACAACGTATTCAACATCGATGAAGCCGTGCTTCAGATCTTGAGAGAAGCCTGAATTTAGGCTCAATAGCAAGCAGATAGAGGTGATTATGATGTTTCTCACAGGTCTTTTGGTTGTCGTTGTTCAGTTAATGATTTTCCGATCAAACTCGCCACGATAATTGCCAGGTAAAGCTGACCTGATATGGTAATGATGAGTGAAATTCCTTTGGCTTCATCTGAGACAGGTAGAACGTCACCATAACCCAGTGTACTCATAGAGACTAAAGAGAAGTAAAGGGTGTCATTAAAGCCAGGAGGACTATTGGGGAAGTCCATGGCATTAGGATTAAAAGCCAAAAATGCAGATAGCACCAGACTTCCGGTTATTCCAAGAATAAAATAGCCCGCTACCGATCCAAAGAGCACATTTCTTGTCACCTCTTTTGAATCTCGTATTGAGATGAATAAGGTATGGCCTACTAACCCAAAGAATAGAAGAACTACGATTGTACCAAATACGAGGAAGTTCTTTTCCTGTATAAATGTGTTTACCCAAATAAAAAGCTGACAGAGGAAAAAGAGAATCATTTTTGCCCTAAATACAAATGAACCTTTTCGAGTAAGTGACAAGCTGGCAATCAATGTGATACTGAAGAGTGCAGTATCTGTAACTCTCCTGAGGTTTCCCTCTGGCACAAAGAATGAAGCAAAAGTCATCAGTATGATGCTCACCATGAGATAGGTGAAGCCATCCATATTAACCCTTTCGTGGAGGTTTATTCTCTTTCCTTCCATTTTGTGAAAATAGGATTTAGTAATGAGTAGTGGGTAGTGAGATTTGAGATGGGATTAGCTTCGCTGATCCGGTTTTGGGGGAGAATCAAAGCAATTAACCAAATTGGCTAGCGCCAATCATCCTTAAATCAAAAAATGGCCTCAAGTAAACTTGTTGAAGGTTCTACTGATAGAAAAGGGGTGGTAGGGATTAGTTTTGCTAAAGCTTCAGCAGATAAACTCCGCCAGGACTACTAATGTGGACCGTGTCCACTCTGCTTTCGCTAAAGCTTTAGCAGATAAACTCCGCCAGGCCTACTAATGTGGACTGCGTCCACCGAAGCCCCCGATAGGGAAGTGATTGAAGGTTGATTCTAGGTTGGAAACTTATATAAAAGCAAAGCCCCCCTACGCTGAAGCTTCGGGGGGCGAAGGTGGAGCTAGACGGATTCGAACCTATTCTCAAATGTTAGCTTTTGTTAACCTCTGCTTACTATCATTTTCTATTGTTTATTAGTGTTTTTGTAGCGTTTTAATAAGTTTTTGGCTGAGAGGCAATGATGTCAAATCATTGCTAAGTTAAATGCAATTGTTATAACATAAG
>CAXDOZ010000023.1:0-26436 GCA_963991145.1 uncultured Chitinophagales bacterium
GATGAGATCCTTCTGCAAGAACCACAGTGGCAAAGAATGGCGGCAGCCAAGCTTAAGCAGTTATTGATCGTTTGCCACCGATTATGTCTGAGTCAGGGTAATCTTACGGTTCAAAAAGATGATCGTCCGAGTGAGATCGTACGTGAATTCAAAGATCTGCTGGAGAAATTCTACAGAGAAGAACACAGTGTTTCCTTCTACGCCGCTCAGCTGGCTATAACACCGGCACACCTAAATGATACCTTAAAACATCAAACCGGCAAGCATTCCAAGGAACACATTCAAGAGCGCATTCTGCTAGAAGCACAACGCGCAAGCACCCAGGCTGAGCTGAGTATGAAAGCCATCGCAATGGACCTTGGGTTCAGTGATAGCGCGCACTTCTCACGATTCTTTAAAAAGCAGGCAGGAGAATCTTTTTCTGAGTTCAGAGAGCGAATCCGCGAAAAGTACATCTGATTCCAAAATTCAGTCATTGTCAACACATACTTTTCTCCCGACATTTGTTTAAACAAATAAAGGAATGGAAAAGCAGAAAATTGGACTATCAAGTAAGCTGATCAGCAGCATTGAAAACCGATGGAGCGGAAGGTCATTTTCAAATCAAATGATTGAAGAATCCCACCTGAATGCTCTAATGGAAGCTGCACGCTGGGCTCCTAGTTGTTATAATGAGCAACCCTGGAGATTCATGATAGCCAAAAGAGGAACAGACCTTTATCAAAGCTTTTACGATACCCTATCAGAGGGAAATCAAGCCTGGGCAGGAGATGCTCCTATCCTACTGCTAGCATTGGCCAGAAAGGAGTTTCGTCACAATGGACATGAAAACATTCATTCCTGGCATGATGTGGGATTGGCCATGGGACAATTAGGAATGCAGGCAACAGAACTCGGGATCAATCTTCATCAAATGGCTGGATTTGACCGGGCAAGGTTGACAGTAAAGCTGAGTCTTCCAGATAGCTATGAGGCGGTATCTATTACGGCTGTTGGTTATCGCGATGAAGCAGATAAGCTTGAAGGAATCTGGCTGGAGAAGGAAAAAGCTCCTCAAAGCCGATTAGAAAGAGATCAGATCATTATTGAAAACATAAATGACTTGTCATGAAAAGAAAAGAATTCATAAAAAAGGGATTGATAGGAGCCCTTGCTGTGACAGCTGGTGCAAAGGCTGCAAAGGCAGAACAACCATCGACCAGTACTAATAAACAAGTTGGATTTGAACACATTCAAAAGACAGGAGAAAAAACCATGAAAACGATTGTTCACAAAGCGAATACCCGTGGACATGCAAACCACGGCTGGTTAGACACTAATCATACATTCAGTTTCTCGAACTACTACGATCCAAGTCGTATGAACTTTGGAGTATTGCGAGTGCTAAACGATGATATTGTAGCAGGAGGAATGGGATTTGGAACCCACCCTCACGATAATATGGAGATCATCTCAATTCCATTATCAGGAGATCTTGAGCACAAAGACAGCATGGGTAATACCATGGTGATCAAAGAAGGGGATGTTCAGATCATGTCTGCCGGAACCGGAGTTAGACACTCTGAATACAACAAAAACAAAGATCAGGAAGTGAACTTCCTTCAGATCTGGGTCTTCCCGAAGTTTCGCGGAGCTGAGCCAAGATATGAGCAGATCACTTTCAATCCATCAGATAGAAAGAACGCTTTACAAAATGTGGTAAGCCCAACGGAAGGCGATGGTGCAGTTACTATCGGGCAGGATGCCTGGTTCCACCTAAGCGATCTCGACAAGGGTAAATCACTAAAGCACGATATCAATATCCAGGGAAATGGATGGTATCTGTTTGTCCTTGAAGGTGACCTAAGCGTAGGCGGCGAAAAGCTAAACAAGCGCGATGGTATGGGAATCTGGGATACAGAATCTCTTGAGATCACTGCAGACTCAGATGCTCGCTTCCTTCTAATGGAAGTTCCTATGGAAGTGTAATATGGCCTTCGGCCGATTTAGATATAGCCTCATTCCCAAATAGGGTTTGAGGCTTTTCTATTTGCGTTTCATGCTCCAGCGAATTCCACAAAAGAATTCTCGACCGTGCTGAGAGGCAAATGAATAAGCAGTATCAAAATATTCAGAAAAGCCCGGTGCGGCATTAGGGTCGTTAAACCCTACAAGTGGTCCCTGGGCTTGCACAAAATTGAAGATATTCGACATACCTACATACACAGATAAGCCAATCTTGCTAAACTCCTTGGTTAGTTGGATATCGTGAAGAGAAAAGAATGGGGACTTTAAAGGAAGGGGCTCATCTCTCGGCACTCCGTTCTCATCTAGTTCGTATACTTCAGGCATATGAGTTGGTCCATTAAGATTTGCAGTATATGCGAAGATCAACCCTGGTTTTCTTAACTGGTAATTGATGGCTATTACACCAGTAAACTCAGTGGAGTATTCAATCGGATTAAGGACCCAGTTATCTTGCTCATCAAGTTCTTTCGTATAGGCTCTTTGATAATTGAATCCAACATTCCATGATAGAGGGAACATAAATGAATGCTGCCATGTAACTCCAATACCGCCAGTTCGTGCATGTCCTTCTGAGTTTGCATAAATGATCTTGTTTGGCTGGTCGTAATCTGGAATGATCTTATTACTGAAGTAAGTAAAGAAGCCATCCACATCTATCATTCCCTGAGAGTTACCAATTGTAAATACATGATTAAGGTTACCATTGATTGAAATTGAACGCTCTGGTTTTAGCTCCTCGGCAATCTCTACTGTCCTCTGGCCTGTTACAAAAGCATGATCCTCCGTAAAGAGGTTCACTACCCTAAAGCCTGTTCCAAAATTTAGACGGAGAGTAGTCCACTCTTCAGGCTTGTACTTTATGCTTAGGCGAGGAGATGGAATCAAACCATGAGCTGAGTAGTAGTCCAATCTCATTCCCAATAACAATGTGAAAGCTGGAGAGAAGATCATTTCATCCTGGATCAATGCCCCGGGAATGAATTGAAAATCAGGCTGATTCACCACAATGTCCCCTACTGAATCTTGAGTTGCAACCGTGTTATCGTCATAGTGCTGAAGACGAATAGCTCCTCCAGCTAATAGAGCATGCTTTCCAAATCTCTTATTCCAAACTAATTGGCTAAAGCCGATGTGCTGATCTGCTTTGTAATGATCGCTACCATAATAGCTATCCTGATGGTGGAACGAATAGGAATAGTCAAGTTTTAGGTTTCTGATTCCAGGAAGATCATATGTACCAAATACTTCTGCTCTCTGAGTCTTTATAGATTCTCCATAAATGCTGTCATTCCCGATCATTTCACGGTATGCATTTCCGCGCGTATACTCCATTACCCCATTCCTACGATCCTCGAAATAGTATTTCCCAGCTAGGGTAAACTGCTTATTATCAGGTCTCTCCATACTGAACTTGGTAAAAACTGAGTACCTGTTCAGATTGATACGATCGCCAAAGCCATCCATATTAGCATCCTCATTCTTTTGAGCAAGGCCATAATTAAAGCTTGTGAAGTTGTTGAACTTACCTAAACCTCCGGCAAGGGTTACATCCCCAAATGATTCCCCATGAGCGGTAACCATATTATGGATAGTGAGAGGAGACTGATACTTGGGATCCTTTGTTATTACATTGATCACACCGGCCATTGCTTCAGAACCGTAGAGAGTTGAGTTTGGTCCCTTAATAACTTCAAACTGTTGGATCACATGAGGAGGGATTCCATTAAGACCGTAAACTGAAGCAAGGTTGCCGAACATCGGAGTCCCGTCCATTAGAATTGAAGTATATGGCCCGGGTAATCCATTAATACTGATGCTATTTGTGAAGCATACACCGCATTCAACTACTTCCTGAACACCATTAACAAGCTTCATGCTCTCTACCAGATTTGTAGGAGACAATTGCTCTTGAATATAGCTTCCGGAGATAACATCCACTTTTACAGGCGACTCCTTAACCGTAACACTACGCATAGTTCCTGTAACAACTACCTCATCCAATCCCAACAGATCCCTTTTTAATTCGAGCCTGCCTAGATTGATATCTATTCCTTCCTCTACAATAACTGGTATTTCAAGCTTCTCAAATCCTAAAGCTTGAACAACGATGGTTTGCTCCGAGGCTTCTAACCCGTCAATCTCAAAGACACCAAATTCATTAGTGACTGAACCATTACTTGTACCTTCTAAATAAACGGGTACAAACACTTGAGGCTCACCCTCAAAGTAGATCTCTCCTTTGATGGAACTGGCAAAAAGTGAAACCGGGAAAATTAAGAGAAGTAAAAAGTATAGGCGCACTAAAACTTAATTTAGTGCAATATTAAAGACGATATTCGGCTTATCAAAACATATTTTTAGACTAATCTAAAAATATGTTTAATCCAATAAGTACTCGTCTATAAACTCACGCACACAACCCTCGCCACCATTGGTTTTGAGTACGATGTCGCATTTCTCTTTGATCGACTTAACAGCATCGGCAGGACAAACTTTCAAGCCCACAGAAAGCATGATACTCATATCGTTCAGATCATCACCGATATAAGCAACTTGCTCAGAGTTGAGCTTCATCTTGCCTAGCCAGTCATTCAATACCTGAAGCTTATCGCGATTACCGGCATACCAGTGTTCAACTCGAAGCATCTTGGCTCTCTCACCAATGATTTTATTATTCACGCTTCCGCTGATCATTCCTACTCTCACCTTCTTCAAGCGTTGAAGCTGTTTGATTCCAAGTCCGTCTTTTGCGTTGAATTTCTTGGCTTCCGCACCATTGTCTAAAAGGTAAATTCCACCATCTGTAAGTGTCCCGTCTACATCGAGGACCAAAAACTTTATATCCTTTGGATTCGTCATTATCTAATTGTTCTGCCAACTGCAGCTGCAACCGGCCCAAGTGTTTCTAATAAATTGTCTAATTGATTCAGATCCAGCTGCTGAGCTGCATCGCTCTTTGCTACAGAAGGATCCGAATGTGCTTCAATCATGAGTCCGTCAATGCCCATTGCCACACAAGCTCTTGCAAGATCAGGAACTCCATATCTGTGACCCATGGCATGACTTGGATCCAGCACTACCGGTAGATTGGTATACTCCTTCAACCAGCTTACTCCGCAAAGATCAAGAGTAAAACGCGTCTTGGTTTCAAAGGTCCTGATTCCGCGCTCGCACAGAATCACATTTTCATTCCCGCCCGACATGATGAACTCAGCACACTGAACAAACTCTTGAAGAGTGGTTCCAAAACCTCTTTTTATCAGGGCGGGTTTATTGCTTCTCCCGCAAGCTTTCAGGATTCCGTGATCATACATTGATTTCGCTCCAATCTGCACGATATCGGCAAGTTCGATCACCTGATCTACATGTGTAGCATCGCGAACTTCTGAGATAACAAGCAGCCCATTCTTATCTGCTGCTTCACGCATCATTTCCAGGCCTTCTAAGCCCAGACCCTGAAAGGAATAAGGACTTGTGCGAGGCTTAAAAGCACCTCCTCGAAGGATCTTTAATCCTTTGCTCTTTGTATAGGCAGCTACCTCGTCAATCTGTTCCTGACTTTCAACTGAACAGGGACCCACCATCATGATGGTATCGCTCCCGCTGCCAATGGTCATATCTCCGAGACTGATCTCCCGGGTTAAATTTTGATACTTTCTGGAAGCTAACTGTATATCTGAATCCAATACCCAACTCTCATCCAGAAATGGCTTTACTTCATCTGGCACTTCCTTCATTCCACTGCCAGTGATCAATACCGGAATTCCATTTCTTGAAAAGAACTTAGCTCCTATCTCTGCAGCTAATACAGCTATTTTATCTTCAGGCGTATCAGCCTTTAAATGAATGATCATAATTCTCCTTTGATCAGATTATTAAATGTTACCGCTCCCTTCAATTCTCCATCATCACTTATCACCGGTAAGAACAGGACTGTAAAGGGCAAAGCCTTAACCATCCTGACCATTTCGGTAATACTGTCGGAATCTTTTGCAGTAACCGGATTTGGATTTACAATATCACTGAGCTGAAGTTCAGCCAGCTCGTCGAATTTTTTCAATAGTCCTCTGCGCAGGTCAGCATTTGACACAATTCCTGCCAACTTACCTTCATTGTTTTTCAGGAGCACGAAACCTCGCTTTCCATTTTCCATCAATTCAAGCACTTCGTGCAGATTGGCGTCCTCCCCGGCGACAGGCAATTCATCCCTGCCTATCAGCATGTCGCCAACTGTATACTGACTTTCGGCTCCGCCGGATCTTAGATTATTCAAAGAAGCTCCCACGAACTTTCCATTGACCAAATATGAACCTGACACCACTTGATGTACACCAAGGTTTCTAAGGATGAAGCTCACCTCCTGATTTACGCCTCCGTCTACATGCAGCTCTAGCTTTGGATATAGATTTCGAACCTGGCGAATGCGATCGAAATTCTCCTTTCTAAAGAGACCTCCAGAGACTCCAGGACTAGTACTCATCATTAACAGGTAGTCAATTCTATCAACCCAATTCTTAAGGATTTCAATGTCCGTAGTGGAGACAATGGCAATTCCCTGCTTAATTCCAGGCAGATTGGGGAACTCAAAATCCTTGGGAAGATCCTCTAACTGCCAGGTCACTTCGGTGATCTCAGAATTCTTTAAAGCTTCAAAGTACCTCTCCGGCTGCTTAGAAATGATATGCAGATCGATGGCAGTTTCAGACTCTTTGCGAATAGTCTTCACATCCTCAAAAACCTCAATCTTGTCTGCACAGTCAAGATGAATGCTATCTATACCATGAGCATCCAGTTCTTCAACCAGACTCAGCAGTTCTCTTTCAGAATTCGAATAAACCGAGGCACTTACTCTCATTAGGCGGCAAAGGTAGAAAAACGGAGATTCCGAAAATCCACCTATAATGCCAATAATGACATAAAAAGTACACGAATCAGACAATGTTAAGAAACCATAAAGCCATCCTTATCGTCGTTATATATAAGGAGGGAATAATATGGGATGGTTTTTACTTATAGGATTGATGTGGCTAAGCATCTTCGGCATAGCCATCGAGAAGGGAAAGAGAGTTTTCCTTGACTTCAGGTTTTGGGCAATTTTAACTGGCCTGGCAACACTTTTCTATCTGGCTTTTGCCTAGCCTTGCCCCACACCAAGGGCATTTCTAAAAAATCCACGGATATCATCGGCGGCGTGGTAGTACTCCATGACTGTATCCATTAGATTGTCCTGAATTGCAGTCTCAGGAGCTAGTTTAGCAAAGTAATAGAACTGCTTATTATACAGATAAGGCTGCTGCTCGGCTAACTCCACCCAATCTTTCGGTAATCGCTTGTACTTCTCTCCTGTGATCTCTTCGTAATGGCTTACAAACTTCTTGCTGTTTACGATCTTCTTGAAACCGTCCATATCGTTTGCAATTCCATATCGGATGTCTTCAAGAGCAGCCTTATCAGGCTGATAGACGCCCCCATATATTCTTGTATGTTCTGGATCTAATTGAATGTATAGACCCGGGATATTCATTGATTTTCTTCCTCCGGGAGCAATTGCCGCTGAGATATTTGTCTTGTAAGGAGTCTTATCCTTACTAAATCGGATATCTCGATTAATCCTAAAAATGGCTTGCTTAGGCTCGATGTCCAATAACGGATCTTCTTTCTTGATCTCATTGATCAGATCCTGCACAAACACTGCAAATGGCTCCTTTACCGATTTCTCGTAACGCTTCTTATTCTCGTGAAACCAGTCGCGATTATTATGCGCTGCCAGATCTTTGAAAAACTTTAGGAAATCTTTGTCGAAATAAGCCATGGCCTGAGTTTAGCTTGTCAATTTAATAAAGACTACTTACTGCTGGAATTGCAGCTCCAGAAGATTCTGGTACATGCCTTCCGACTGACTTAACTCAGAATGTGTACCAGCTTCTACTATTTCTCCATCCTGAATAACGAGTATCCTATCAGCCTCTCTAACGGTGCTCAATCGATGAGCAATAATGATCGTGGTTCGATTCTTCATCAGCTCGTCTAGAGCTTCCTGAACGAGTTTCTCTGATTCTGAGTCAAGCGAACTTGTAGCCTCGTCGAGGATAAGAACAGTAGGGTTTTTAAGGATAGCTCTGGCGATTGCCACACGCTGTTTTTGTCCACCACTCAGCTGAACTCCTCGCTCTCCTACCATCGTATTCAAGCCCTCGGGGAATCGCTGAATGAACTCCCAGGCATTTGCCTGTTTAGCAGCATCAATGATCTCTTCCTCACTGGCTTCTGGCTTCCCATAAGCGATATTGTCTTTAATGCTTCCACCAAAGAGGATCACTTCCTGCGGAACGATTCCTATCTGCCTGCGATATGCTCTGATATCATACTCAGAGATCGGCTTTCCATCAACTTTGATCTGGCCTTCGGCCGGATCAAAATAACGCATCAAGAGGCGGATCACTGTGGACTTCCCTGCTCCACTTGGACCAACGAGAGCAAATCGTTTTCCCGGATCCATAGAAAAGCTGATGTCGCTAAGCACATTCACATCCGGGCGCATTGGATAAGAGAATGCGACATTCTCCCATGAGATCGCTCCATTTATCTTGAGTTCCGGAACTTCCTCATCTATTGCTATCTCATTTTCCTCACCTAGTATCTCCATTATGCGCTCAGATGCCCCAACCGTTCTTTGAAGCCTCGCATAAAGATCACCCAGCGTTCCTACAGCTCCTCCAATAAAAGCGGTAAAGAGTGCAAAAGTGGTAAGCTCACCTGCAGTAAGATCTCCTGATTGAATCATTCTTGCACCGTACCAGAGCACGAGCAGGATCCCGCCAAAAATCCCAGCAATGATAAAGAAGAACAAGCCTCCTCGATACCAGGCGGCATGCAGAGCACGAGAAACAGATTGGTCAATAAAGTTCTTGTATCGACCCGATTCAAAAAGCTCATTTGTATAAGCCTTCACTGCCTGAATCGCCTGAAAAGTCTCTTCGGCCACTGTATTTGCTTCAGCAACTGAATCCTGGGTTTGGCGAGAAAGCTTCTTCACCATTCTTCCAAGTACAATTGCAATTATGATCGTTATGGGGAACGAGGCGATCATTACAAGTGCAAGTGAAGGAGTAAGCCACAGGATAATTCCCACTCCAATGATCAGGATCAACACCTGTCGCAATAGCTCGATCAATGTCCAGGAAACCATCTCCTGCAGTTGAGTCACGTCTGTAGTGATTCTACTAGTAAGATCTCCTACTCTATTCTCTTCAAAAAAGCGCATTGGTAGAGCTACGATCTTCTTGTAGAGATCTGTTCTGATATCTCCAATTGACATCTCGCTAACTCGAGCGACCAGAATAGTTCGGGTAAAGGAAACTAGCGAAGTGGTTAGTAATAACCCTAGCATTAAAAGTGCAACTCCATCGAGCTGTTCGAAAGCATACGGACCAAGATTGAATCCACCTTTGCCTTCTGCGATATCTACCAGCTTACCCACCAGGAAAAGAAAAGCCATGGTGGAAAGAGTGCTGTATCCCAACAAGACCAGGCCTCCAATTAGCGATGCCTTGTATGGCAATACATACTTAAAGATCCCCAGCAGTTTTCCTAAGCCCTCTTTATTTATCTTCTTCTTTTCGCCTTCTGGCTTTCTGATCCTTCCAGACATCCCGCAAATGTATTCGATTAATAACTAGGAGAATGAACACTGTAGAACTCAAAATGATCACATTATCTCTAGATTTAGATCGTGATAGAGCAATTTGAAATTCAACTTCCATCCTACTCAAGAGGCTTCCATCTTATAGATGATCACATTCTTGATTCTATCGGTCCCTTGCCGGATAAAGGATTATTGCACCTCCAGATAATGCATACCTCTGCAGGGATCTGTATAAATGAAAATGCCGATCCAACAGTGAGAGAGGATTTTGCTTCCTTCTTTGATCGCCTGGTGCCCGAGAATCTACCCTATTTCAAGCATACCATGGAAGGTCCGGATGATATGCCTGCTCATATTAAATCAGCACTTGTGGGGCACCAACTTTCTGTAGCAATAAAAAATGCCCGACCGGCTCTAGGAACCTGGCAGGGCATTTATCTCTGTGAGTTTCGCAATCACGCCGGCAGGCGGAAGATCACGGCAACAATTATGGGTGAATAAAAAAATCCCGACGAAGCATTGCCTGTCGGGATTTCCTTTTGGTTGTAGGTATTGTTTTTCTGACCTGATTATTTCTTAACCTGGTCTACGATTGCTTTGAATGCCTCCGGCTCGTTCATGGCTAGATCAGCAAGAACTTTACGATTCATTTCGATCTCGTTCTGCTTAAGAAGGTGCATGAATCTAGAGTAGCTCAAATCGTACTGTCTTACGGCAGCATTAATACGAGCGATCCACAGAGCGCGGAATTCTCTTTTCTTCAGTCTTCGGTGAGAGTATGCATAAAGCATTCCCTTGTCTACTGCATTCTTAGCTACAGTGTAGACATTTTTTCTGCGTCCGAAGTACCCCTTCGCCTGTTTAAGGATTCTTTTCCTTTTGGCCCGGGAGGCAACATTGTTGGTTGCTCTTGGCATGACTTAGAATTTTAGAATTAGATACACAATAGGTTCTTGATACGCTTCTCATCTGATTCGTGAACCAGAGTAGATTGACCAAGACGCTTTTTACGCTCAGTTGACTTCTTAGTCAAAATGTGGCGCTTAAAGGCTTTGTTTCTTTTAATTTTTCCTGAACCGGTAAGCTTAAAGCGCTTTTTAGCTCCAGAGTTTGTTTTCATTTTCGGCATGGCTGAAAATTTTGGAGCGACAAAGATAGAAATTATGTCGCGAACCCAATGTTAAATCTGAACTTATTTCTTCTTCTTCGGAGCGATGAACATGATCATTCGCTTTCCTTCTAGTTTTGGCATCTGTTCTACAGCGCCAAGCTCCTCTAATTTCTGGGCAAACTTAAGTAGCAAAAGCTCTCCACGCTCTTTGTGAACGATAGCTCTACCCTTGAAGTGAACATAGGCTTTCACCTTAGCTCCCTCTTTCAGGAACTTCTCACCGTGCTTGGCCTTGAACTCGAAATCGTGCTCATCGGTATTCGGGCCGAATCGGATTTCCTTAATAACTGTCTTCTGAGTTTTTGCCTTGATCTCTTTGTCCCTCTTCTTCTTCTCATAGAGGAACTTCTTATAATCAATGATCTTACAAACAGGTGGTACGGCTTTGGGGGAGATTTCCACCAAGTCTAGTCCCTGCTCCTCAGCTAATGCAATTGCATCTCTGGTCTTCATTACTGCCGGCTCGATTCCGTCGCCAACAACTCTTACTTCAGGAACTGTAATCCGCTCGTTAATTCGATGGTCTGGTTCTCTTTTTACCGGGCGGACAAAACGTTTTCTTCTTCTCAAATTGTTCTTTTGGTTTATTAATAGAAGAGCAAAATTACAAGTTTGTTCATAATCTTCTCTTTCAGTCCTTTATTAGGGTCTTATTCAGTGATGATCTGGGATTCCTCCTGTATGCGCTGGATAAAACCTTCAATGCTTACCATTCCTTCATCCCCAACACCTTGCTTCCTTACTCCGACAGCTCCGGCCTCCATTTCCTTCTCTCCAATAATTGCCATGTAAGGGATCTTTTTCACCTCATTATCTCTGATCTTCTTTCCGATCTTCTCATTTCTCTCGTCAACGAAAGACCTGATTCCTGCAGCCTGAAGCTTACTATTCAGCTCACGGCAATAAGGCATGAACTTCTCAGAGATAGGAAGGATCCCAACTTGTTTTGGAACCATCCAAAGAGGCAATTTCCCGGCATAATGCTCTAAAAGGAATCCGATAAAACGCTCATGCGTGCTCAATGGAGCTCGGTGAATGATCAATGGATGCTCGTGCTCTCCATTTTCATTGGTATAAACGAGATCAAATCTTTTTCCCTGAGCAAAATCAACCTGATTAGTAGCAAGGGTAAACTCTCTTCCAATCGCACTCCATATCTGGATGTCGATCTTTGGTCCGTAAAAAGCAGCTTCGTCTTCCACCTCTACGTATGGGATTCCGCTGTTTTCCAATACCTGTCTAACCATAGCTTCAGTCTCTAACCAAAGCTCAGGTTCATTGATATACTTTTCGCCCAGCTTCTCAGGTGAGTGAGTCGATAAGCGCATTTGATACTTATCGATATTGAATACCTTGAAATACTTAAGGTATAGATCGTTGACAGCCTTGAATTCCGACTCAAATTGCTCTGGCGTACAATAGATATGCGCATCGTTCATTTGGAGTGAGCGAACCCGCATCAATCCAAACAACTCTCCACTCTTTTCATATCGGTAACAAGTACCGTACTCCGCCAATCGATATGGAAGATCCTTATAACTCTTAGGCAGAGCACCAAAGATCTTATGGTGGTGAGGGCAGTTCATCGCCTTGAGATAATAGGTCACACCATCAAGCTCCATTGGTGGGAACATTGAATCCGAGTAATATGGCAGGTGACCTGAAGTCAGGTATAGGTTCTCCTTAGCAATGTGTGGAGTCTTTACTCTTTCATATCCTGCTTCTGTTTCAGTCTTCTTTGCAAAGTCTTCCAATTGCTCAATAAGGAACGCCCCATTTGGCAACCAGAGCGGTAATCCTGGTCCTACATCATCATCAAAAGCGAAAATCTCAAGCTCTTTTCCCAGTTTCCTGTGGTCGCGCTTTTTCGCTTCCTCTAGCATTTCCAGATACTCATCAAGTTCAGTCTGCTTAGGGAAAGTGATTCCGTAGATCCTTGTAAGCTGTTTATTCTTCTCGCTACCTCTCCAATAAGCTCCGGCAAGGCTTAAAAGCTTTGTCGCTTTGATCTTGCTCGTATCGGGAATATGAGGACCGCGACATAGATCAGTGAACTCACCTTGCTGATAGAAAGTGATTTCACCATCGTTTAAGTCTTCCAATAACTCAAGCTTATACTGGTCGCCTTTCTCTTCGAAATATGAGATGGCCTCAGCCTTTGGAACTTCAGTTCTGATGTACTCGCTCTTTTTGGAAGCGAGCTCTTTCATCTTCTTCTCGATCTTTGGCAGATCATCTGAGGTGATATTGTGATCACCGGGATCGATATCGTAATAGAAACCATGGTCGATAGAAGGTCCAATCCCAAACTTCGTCCCTGGATAAAGAGCTTCTACAGCCTCTGCCAGGAGATGGGCAGAAGAGTGCCAAAAAGTTGATTTCGCATCAGCATCTTCCCATTTCAATAGCTCAAGTGTTGAATCCTCATTAATCGGTCTTTGAGGATCCCAAACTTCTCCATTCACTCTTGCTGCAAGAACTTGTTTCGCAAGTCCTGAGCTAATTCCTTTTGCAATGTCGAGCGAGCTTGTGCCCGCCTCGTATTCCCTTACATTTCCGTCAGGGAAGGTAATATTGATCATGATTTTCCTTCAATTTCATCTACCAATGCCAGAGCGTCTATCGCTGGTTGGTATGTATCGTCAATGTTGAGCGCTTGCTCAAAATTAAATCTAGCGTTTTTAAGGTCATCCTTAAGAAGGGCTACATAACCTCTCTTGTAATAAGCCTCTACGAATAGCGGATCACTTTCGATCGCCATATCGAAGTGCAAATATGCCTTATCTATTGAATCCATTTCCAAATAACACTCAGCAATTTGGTACATAGTTTCAGGAGCATCCATATCTCTTATTATTATCTCTCTGAAAGCTGTGATTGCATCCTTAAACTGACCCTGACGCATGTAGTACTTTCCAAGGCCATTATAGACAAAGAGATTATCTGGATTGCTCTTTAGCGCATTGTTGTAATAAGTGATCGCCAAAGGATCTTTTTGATAACTGTATAGTAAAGCGACCTGTAGAAAGGCTTCATCGTAACTAGGGTCCTGTTCTACGCAAGTGAGGAAGTTTGAGATCGATTTAGCCGTATCTCCCATATCTCTGTAAATAGCTCCCTTCAGAAAGTAAGCATCGGGGTTGGTCACATCGATCACAAGAGCTTGATTGAGAAAGTCAACTGCTGATTGATATTCCTGAACGATATAAGCATACTTTCCGGCAAGTAGATATGAGGTCACATCATCCGGAGCGATAGCGATCGCCTTTCTCATTCCAAGAATCGCTTTCTCTGCATTTCCAGTTTCAATGAAAAGCTGTGAGAGAACGATGTAATAATCAACTACAGTAGAATCCAAAGTAATGGCCGATTGCATATCCTGTAGAGCAAGCTCATAACTTCCCTCATCGTAATAAAGGTTGGCTCTTGTAAAGTACAGGCCTGGATTATAAGGATCCTCTTCCAGGGCCTGACTAACTGCATCAATATTATTGAGCTGCACCTCAACCTCTTCTTCCGGATCTTCATATTCCGGCTTCTCGTCATTGTTGCAGGCAATCAAAAAAAGGAGACTGAATAAGCTTAAACTAAAATGTCTGAAATCTACTTTCATGCGGCTGCAAATTTACGATTTGCTTTTTGCTATGCTAAAGGAAATTCGACCCTAATCTTCCTTGTCACCAAAAACTGAGGCAATCAGATAAGAGGAAAGAAAATTAGTCTGCCGCCATATTTATTGATTATTTTCTGCAATTGGTAATTGCATTGATTTTGTGTAACTTATGATTGTTAAGAGAGAAAATGACACGGTATTTACTCAGGTGGTGTGAATACATTCATCCAATTTGTACCTTGTCATGAAATAGCCCACCCGGGCATCCAAACTTGAAAACCTAACGTTTTTCCAAGGGAGGATAAGCGACAGGTGACATAGAGCGGGCCTCAGGCTAACTTCGGTTAGTTTCCATTACGGACAAGGGGATTATCGAATCTCACCGGCACCCTCCACAATGACTTTTGAGGTTTTCAAAGTCATTTATCCGGGTGGGCTTCTTTTTTAATTTGCCCTCAACATTTCCACTGAAACAGAATTCCAGATCGCAATGAAATGCGATATGCTTCCTAGCATGACCCAAACATGCCAAATGGCGTGGTGGTAGAACAATTTCTTCCACAAATAGAAGACTACGCCGATCATGTAAAATATGCCACCAATGCCCAACCAAAACAGAAGGTCAGAAGGCAGCAAATTAAAAACCGGTTTTGCTATTGGTAAAACCATCCAACCCATAATCACATAAGCTGCGGTTGAGATGATCTTGAATCGATGAGTAAAGTATAATTTGAAAACTGTGCCTATCAATACTAAAAACCAAAGGCCGGCAAGGAAATAAGGAGCCCACCAAAAATTCCAGAACAGAGCTATAAAAGGTGTGTAGGTTCCTGCTATCAAATAGTAAATGCTAATGTGGTCCCAGATCCTTAGCCTAACTTTTTGCCTGGGCTTTTTACTGGCATGATAAAGAGTGGAAGAAAAGTAGACGGTCAGCAATCCGAATACATAGATCACTATTGATAGAATTCGAATCCCCTCTCCTGTTTCCCAGGCTCTGATCAATAAAAATGGACTGGCGAAAAGAGCCATCACCAAACCAATTCCATGGCTAATGGTATTTGCGATCTCTTTCTTTGGGTGATAGTCCATTCTTTGATGCTAATTTGGCCTAATGCCTGTGCGTGCTAAGTTGATATATTTTCTCAGCTTCCTGTTCCTCTTTTCATGTCAGAATAAGGAGCCGGATCTGTGCATGTATTTCTGGCGCTCTGGCTCTCCAATAAATCAATTTGAGCAGGAATGGTTGAAAAGCTCAAAGACGAAATTCCTCTATATCCGCCTGTTTGATGTCGACCTTGAAGGAGGCGAAATCCTCCCGAAGGGAGTCCTGAATAAACTGTCTGTTTTCCCTTCAGAGGTCGAGATAATTCCAACGATTTACATTACCAATCGAACCTTCTCTTCAGGTTCAATTGATGACCTCCCTCAGAAAATTTTATCCAAGATTGAATCGACTATTGGTGATCGAAGCATCAAAGAAGTTCAATTTGATTGTGACTGGACTCCAGGAACAAAAGATGCCTTTTTTAATTTTCTGGAATCATTTCAGGCCTTACGGCCGGATTGGGAGCTGAGCTCTACTATTCGTTTGCATCAACTGAAGTACCCCGATCAAACAGGCACACCTCCGGTGGATCGTGGCATGTTGATGTTCTATAACATGTCTAATCTTAGCGATCCAAATATTCAGCATTACATTCTTGATCTTGAGGTAGCAGAAAGCTATGCCACAGATATTGATGCTTATCCATTGACTCTTGACATTGCTCTGCCTTTATATTCTCAGGGTGTTCTCATCAGAAGCGGACAGGTAGTAAAACTCCTTACTGGTTTGCAATCAAAGGATATCAATGAGAAGTTTGAAAAACTAGAAGATGGGAGATTCATTTGTGTGGTAGAAGGATTCTTCGAAGGGGTTTTTCTTAATGAAGGAGACATCATTAGGCTGGAGGAAGTCGATATGGAATTACTTTCTCAGTCGGTAAAAATGCTATCAGAAGACTTTGGTTCTAAGCCAGATAGAGTTGTATTTTACCATTTAGATGAACAGTACCTCAAAGCCCTCGATCATGCGGATTTTTCTGATTTGCTCTCTCATTTTTAGTGGACTTTCCTCCTCTGCCTGTAGCTGGTTTTTTACAGATGCGGAAATGAACTATCGCTTCCTCGATCAGGAGATAATTCAAAAACCTGAATACACGCCCTACCTCCTATCTGAAAATCTATACTACGATTGGGACAATCGCTGGGAGAATGACATCGATTACAATCTACTTGACTGGTTGAATTATTTCAATGTAGGATTTCCTCTCTCAGAGATGGACTCAATTGTGTACCGCAGCTCAATCGAAGATCTGGAGAATATGAAAGCCGGAAAGACACTCTTTCTTGGAAGGTATAAAGGCAATGCTTTAGCTAAACACCTAATTGATGGAGGCTCATCTGATTTCATAGATTACCTGATTTACGCAAAGAAGTGTGAGCCACATGCAATTCTGGGAAATGGTTCTCCTGAATATTATTGGGGTGATCCAATTGAGATTGATTCAAGATCCATGAAGACATTGATACTTGGAGGATTAAAAGGCTATAAGGAAACTTCTGACCTCTTTATTCGAATGCGATATGCTTTTCAGGTAATCAGGTTGGCTCATTATGTCTCAGATTATCCTCTTGCTTTGCGCTATTACCAGGAATTGATATTGGATATGGGACTTGAAACAGAGGTTGGTGGACTAATGAACGAGTGGACAAGATCTCTGGTGGCCGGGGCTAACTATAAGCTTGGCAACAATGTGGTTTCCAGCTATCATTTTGCTCAGCTCTTTGCACAGAGTAATACCAGAAAGAGATCTGGCTACCTGACTTTTTCAATCCATAATGATGAAGATTGGGAAGCATGTTTAGCCATGGCAAAGAACCCTCAGGAGGAAAGCAATCTGTGGTTCATGATTGGCATCGATTATATCAATAACAGTATGACACCCATGATGAGCATGCTGGAGATCAACCCTGCGGATCCTAATCTTGATGTGCTTCTTGTGAGAAATTTGGCTAAAGCCGAATTGATGCTTCTCCCTAAACGGATTGATTATTACAGCGAAGGAGAACTGGCTTCAGATGATCAATTCATTTCTGATCTGGAAAGTGCGATTCATTTGGGAAGATCAAGTGATGTTGCCAATATGGAATTATGGCATTTTGCAGATGGCTATCTCAATTATATGCTTGGAAATTTCTCCAATGCCAAACAATCTCTGAAGATGATCGATGGAGATGATGGAGAAATTGAGAATTATACCGACATCCGGGCGCAAGCCCGAACCCTCATTATTCTAATGGAGGTTCAGGAAATGAAAAAGATCGATCTAAAGAAGCTGGATCTGATTGCTGAGGATATTGATTGGCTTCAGTATCTGGAAAGTGAATTCGCTGATCAAGCCGTACAATTCATCTTTGAGGATATAGCCAGAAAGTACTTTTCTGAAAATGGAGACCAACACAATGCTCAATCCGTTTTGGCCCTGTCCTGTAAATTTCAGTATTACGATCTAAGATATCAGGCCCATTTCATGCCTCTTGAAGAACTGATTGCATTCTTATCAAGAGATGACCTAAGCACATTCGAACAATTACTAGCAAAGGGCATCGAGCACTCGGTGGAAGACTTATACGAGATGCTTGGTACAGTTCACCTGGCAAACCGCGAACCTCAAAAAGCTGTAGATGCATTCCTAAATCTGGAGCCCGATTACGAGACTTATGGCTATCGTCATTATCGACTTTATAATGACCCTTTTCACGCTTACGACCCTGGATATGTGAACATCAATGAAGAGGCATATGGGAGCTTCACCAAACTTGATTTTGCTAAGCGTTTAGCTGAATTAGAAAAGCTAGTTGTAAGCGATAAAGCAAATCGTTTTCAGCATTCAATGAGCCTTGGAATTGCTTATATGAATATGGGATATTGGGGAAACTCCTGGGAAGCGGGATACTATTGGCGTGGCTCAGGTAATGCTAGTAGATCTGAATCTTACAGATTCGAGAAACTGCCAATGGAGATGTTCAAAAAGAATACTTATTCATTGCCCTCCATTGAGCCAGACCACTACGATCTGGCTATTGATTACTTCATCCGAGCCAGTAAAATGACAAAGGATAGAGAAGCAAAAGCAAAGGCTTACTGGATGGCAGCTTTCTGCAATCAACATGTAGATAATTGGTCAATGAGTAATATCGATCCCGGACCGGAATCTTACTTTGACATCTTGCATGAAGAATATGCAAGCACGAACTTTTATGAGAATGTAATTTTAAGCTGCTCCTATTTTAGATCTTATTGGAGCATGCCTTCACTTGAAAATGAAGATGGTTATGAGTAGAAAAAACATTAGTAGCGGAACCGAATGGGAGGATCTCATCGGATATAGCCGGGCAATCAAGATCGGCAACAGATTAGAGTTTGCAGGAACCACTGCTGTAGATGGCCATAAGGTAATTTCACCGGGTGATTTTTACGATCAAACGAAATACATTCTTACTGAATTAGAGAAGATCGCACTTGCTCATGGATTCACTTTCCAGGACGTGATCCGCACGAGAGTCTATGTTACCTCGATTGGAAAATGGGAAGAGGTTAGCAAGGCGCACAGCGAATTCTTCAAAGATGTAAAACCGGTTTCAACGATGGTTGAGGTGAGTGCATTGATACACCCCGATATCGTAGTAGAGATCGAGTTAAGTCTGGAAAAGGCTTAAGCGCCCATTTTATCTAAGCGAACGGCTTCAATGACCTCTATTAGCCGATCCACATTCTTTTGATTCTTGCCAAAATCCCAGAGTTGAGTAGGGATATAGCATTCCGAACGAATAGCGACTTTTGGCGCAACGATCTGAATTAGAATCCTTTCGCCCAGCGTAACACTCCCTGTTGGGGTCTTAGCATAGATCATATCCCCACGGTGATTTGTTACTTGCCACTGCAGGATCTCTAATCCTTCCTCAACGATCTGGAAGAGAAACTCCTCTTCGTGATCCCACTCTATGATCTCTTGATATTTAGCCGGAAAACCGAATGCCATACCGCAAATTTAATCGCTTGGCATTAAGCGCCCATAGCGCTGAGATTCGTTTGAAAGATCTTTACAGCAATTGCTAGCAGAAGAACCCCAAAGATCCTACGCAGAATATTGATCGTATTCGATCCGATCTTATCCTCTAACCAGGGAATTGCTTTCAGCACAGCATAAACGAATAGAAGGTTAAAGACGATTCCGATGATCACATCGCCTAATCCATACTGAGCACGAAGCGATAGAATAGTGGTTAAAGAACCCGCACCTGCGATCAAAGGAAAGGCAAGTGGAACGATCGATACATCACTGCTCTCAGGATCAGGTTTGAAAAAGTTCTGCCCCAATACCATTTCCAATCCGATCAAAAAGATCACTATTGAACCAGCAATTGCAAAAGATGCAATGTCAATTCCAATTAGACCCAGCATACTCTGACCAAGGAAAAGAAAGGCGATCATTAAGCTTCCGGCAAACAAAGTTGCCTTTGCAGATTGAATGGTTCCCTGCTTCTTTCTCAGTGACAGAATCACAGGAATAGAGCCCAAAATATCAATCACCGCAAATAGCGTCAGACTCACGGTTAGCGTTTCTTTGAATGAAATTTCCATACCCTCAAAAATTTGAAGGTGCAAAGGTACGGCTATCTCGAATCAATACAGGTAATTATCCAGATTGATTTTTTGTTAAATAAGTACGGATTTCGCTGCCAGATGCCCCCTCTCTCCCATGAGAAATGTCATCATATTAGACTTTTTCTGGTCTTGACTGCTAGCATTTTCTGTATTAAGTTTCACAAACCATCACGCTAGAATGTTTATTAAGAGAATCTTATTGAGCTTCCCCCTCGCCCTTCTGTTTTTAGCCGGATGTAAAACTGATCCGGATTTTACTGGTCAGGACGATATCGATCGTCAGCTGATCGCTCAGCTGGAAAAGCAATCGCCAAGTTCTTCGATTGCATATTTCATACTTCCAAATAGTGATGATTATACATCCATTCCTCAAGACCCGAGGAATCCGATAACAGATGCGAAAGTAGAGCTGGGAAAACAGCTTTACCATGAGACTTGTATCGGTTTGGATGTCAAGGGTCCTTCCATGAACCTTCAAACCTATTCATGTGCAAGCTGCCATCATGCAGCAGCAGGATTTCAGTCGGGGGTTCGACAGGGAATTGGTGAAGGAGGATCGGGCTTTGGCTTTCAGGGAGAAGGAAGAAGTCCGATTCCGGGTTTCGTTGATTCTATCTACGATGTTCAACCGGTTAAGTCTCCTTCCATTTTGAATGCTGCCTATCAGGAAGCACAGCTATGGAACGGTCAATTTGGGGCCGTTGGCCCGAATGTGGGAACGGAGTCTCAATGGACGCCCGGCACCCCAAAAGAAGCAAATACACTGGGATATCACGGAGTGGAAACTCAGGCTATCGCAGGATTAACAGTTCACAGATTGAGGATCGATACACAATTGATCTCAGTGGTACCCGGATATGCTTCCTTGTTTGAGGCGGCATATCCGGGCCTATCTGGAGCAGATCAGGTAAACACGATCAATGCCGCCCTGGCAATTGCCGCCTATGAACGAACTGTACTGGCAAATCAGAGTCCCTTTCAAGATTGGTTGAAAGGAGATTACTCAGCAATGAGTGAAGATGAAAAGCGCGGAGCTATCCTCTTCTTTGGCAAAGCTGAGTGCTATAAATGCCATACAGGTCCCGCATTAAACTCAATGGAGTTTCACGCACTTGGAATGGGTGACTTGCTGGGTAGTGAGATCATAAACTCAGATCCTTACGATGCCGCTCATACTGGTCGTGGGGGCTTTACTGGTAATCCATCAGATGACTATAAATTCAAGGTGCCACAGATCTATAATCTGCGCGAAGCGCTCGTTTATGGTCACGGAGCAACTTTTGCCACAATTGAGGATGTAGTGAAATACAAGAACACAGCGGTAAAAGGGAACAGCAATGTTCCGGATGGACAACTATCTGAGCATTTCAAGCCATTGAATCTGACAAAAGACGAGATCGAACAGATCACTCAGTTCCTATATCTCAGCCTTCACGATGATAATCTTGAGCGCTATGTTCCATCGAGCCTGTTATCAGATTTTTGCTTCCCGAACAACGATCCGCAAAGTCGCACTGATCTCGGCTGTCAATAGTAATTGACGACAATCATCAAGATTGCTGAATAGAGTTGACCTGTGTCTACTCAATTTTCTATTATCCTCCTACCTTTGTCTTCCCTAAAGAATTATCTATGCCCCAATATCAAAGAGTTGGAGAGGTTCCTCATAAGCGTCATGTCCAGTTTAGAAAACCGGATGGAAGCTTATACTCTGAGGAGCTCGTTTCAACAGAAGGATTCAGCAATATTTACTCGCTGATCTATCATAATCATATCCCCACGGCAGTATTGGAAGTAGGAGAACCCTTCTCTGTTGCTCCCAAAATTGCAGAAGAGAAACACCTTAAGCACAGAAAGTATTTCGGATTCAATGCCCAGCCTGAAGATGATTTCTTAAAATCCCGAAAAGCATTGATGGTCAATAACGACTGTCAGATTCAGGTGGCTGCTCCAAGGAAAAGCACAACAGATTACTTCTACAAGAACTCAAGCGCTGATGAAGTGATCTTCATCCACAAGGGAAGCGGGAAGATGAAGTCGATCTTCGGTGAGCTAAGTTTTAGCTATGGAGATTATATCGTGATCCCAAGAGGAACGATCTACACCATGGAATTTGACGATGAGGATAACCGACTCTTCATCGTGGAGTCTTTCACTCCAATCGAATTCCCAAAACGATACATGAACAAATTCGGGCAGCTTCTTGAGCACAGCCCATTTTGTGAGCGGGATATTCGTCCGCCGGTAAATATGGAAACGCATGATGAAGAGGGCGACTTCCTTGTTTACATCAAGAAAGAGGATATCATGTATCCATATCATCTCAAGTATCATCCATTTGATGCTGTGGGTTGGGATGGCTGCCATTATCCATACATTTTCTCAATTCACGATTTCGAACCGATCACTGGACGCGTGCACCAGCCACCTCCGGTACATCAGACATTTGAGGCTCATAACTTTGTTATCTGCTCTTTCGTGCCAAGGTTGTACGATTACCACCCAGATGCAATTCCAGCTCCATACAACCACGTAAATGTGGACTCTGACGAGGTGCTTTATTATGTAGCCGGTAATTTCATGAGCCGCACCGATGTGGTTCCTGGAATGATCAGCTTGCACCCGATCGGAATACCTCACGGCCCTCACGGAGATGCCGTTGAGAAGAGTATTGGGAAGAAAGGAACTGAGGAATTAGCCGTAATGGTTGATACATTTAAAGCACTAAAACTAACTGAGTACGCTGCTACTTTAGAAGATCCGGATTATTACAAATCCTGGAATCACTAGCAGACAATCATTTTGATCAAACAAACAGACCGAGATGGAAACACAAACAGCAACAAACACAAACACTTCTGAGGCGCAGGATTTTCTGCCTTTGAATGGAACAGATCACGTTGAATTCTATGTTGGAAATGCCAAGCAGGCAGCTTTCTTCTACCAGAATGCATTCGGATTCGAACTAGTAGCATATGCCGGTCCGGAAACAGGACAAAGAGATAAGGCATCATATGTTCTTCAGCAAGGAAAGATCAGATTGGTCATGTCGACCAATATGGAACCAGACCACGAGATAGCAGATCACGTGAAAAAGCATGGTGACGGAGTAAAGTATCTTTCTCTTTGGGTTGATGACGCAAGAAAATCGTTTGAAGAAACTACAAAGCGCGGTGCTAAGCCTGCTATGGAGCCTACCGTTTTCAAAGATGAGCACGGCGAGGTTGTAATTTCTGCCATTCACACCTATGGTGAGACCATTCATAAATTCGTAGAGCGCAAGAACTACAATGGACTATTCCTTCCAGGTTATGGTGCGCCAATCAATTGCAAGATCGATTCTCAAGAGATTGGATTCCTTCACGTTGATCACTGTGTAGGAAATGTTGAGCTAGGGCAAATGGATCAGTGGGTGAATTTCTATGAAGATGTCATGGGATTCAAACTACTTCTAACTTTTGATGATAAGGACATTTCTACTGAGTATACTGCATTGATGTCGAAGGTGGTGAGTAACGGAAACGGATACGTGAAGTTCCCAATCAACGAGCCGGCCGACGGACGTAAGAAATCTCAGATCGAGGAATACCTTGACTTCTACCATAGCGCTGGTGTTCAGCACATCGCAATCGCTACTAAAGACATTATCTACACCGTAGGTGAAATGCGTAAGCGTGGAGTAGACTTCTTATACGTACCGGATACTTATTACGAAGAGGTTCCAGGTCGCGTAGGTGAGATCAACGAAGACCTTGAAAAGCTGAAAGAGCTTAACATTCTAGTGGATAGAGATGATGAAGGTTACCTGCTTCAGATCTTCACTAAACCTGTACAGGATCGCCCAACACTTTTCTTTGAGATCATCCAGCGCGAAGGCGCACAGTCTTTCGGGAAAGGAAACTTCAAAGCACTTTTCGAAAGCATCGAAAGAGAGCAGGAGTTAAGAGGAAACCTATAAACAATTACAGACATTTTGAAAGGCCTTGCACAAATGCAGGGCCTTTTTTGTATACCTTAAGATAGGATGAAGCTCTACATCAAAAATATGGTCTGCAATCGCTGTAAAATGGTGATTGAATCAGAGTTTGAAAAGCTCAATCTCCACCCAGTCCAGATCGACTTAGGTGAAGTTGAGATCGAAGAAGAACTCGATGATGAGCAGCTCGTTCAGCTTGGAAAGAAGCTAGAAGAGTTTGGCTTCGCTCTGCTGGATGATCAAAAGAAACAAATAATCGAGAAGGTGAAGATCGCCTTGATCGAATTGGTTGACAGTGACCATCAGAGCGATCAAAAGCTCTCAGACTATGTGGCAAAAGCCCTGCTCAAGGATTACCATTTAGTGAGCACACTCTTCTCATCAGTGGAAGGGATCACCATTGAGAAGTACTACATCAACCTTCGTTTGGAAAAGGCTAAGGAGCTTTTGGCCTACGGCGAAATGACTCTAAGTGAAATCGCTTATAAGCTTGGATTCTCAAGCGTTTCACATCTAAGTGGACAGTTCAGGAAAGTTACCGGAATGACACCCACAGAATTCAGAAAGATGAGTGTTTCTCATCGTCAGGGGCTCGACGAGCTATAATTTTGAAACTCAATTACTGAATTTTGGTAGGCCTCCGGCCGATTTAGCACGAGCTTTGCTATTAAATACTGGAATATGAGACTTCTAATGTTTGTTCTGTTAAGCGCCATCGGCCTGCAAGGCCAGGCTCAGTTTAGCTCTGCTGAATTGCAAGTGAATGGATTGACCTGTTCGATGTGCTCTAAAGCAACTCAAGCACAATTGGAAACGATAGATTTCATCGATAGCATTGAAACCGATCTGGTTAACACTACTTACATTTTGCATTTTGAGGATAATGCTCAGATAAGTGCCGACCTGATCAAGCGTAAAGTTGAAGATGCGGGTTTCTCTGTAGGGTCATTGGTTCTAACTGCCAATTTTGAGAACCAGGAAATTGAAAATCACTACCATCATCCATTTGAGAATATCCTTTACCACTTCCTTGAAGTAGATGAGCAAACTCTGGATGGACCTACACAACTTAGAATCGTGGACAAGGGCTTTATCTCTGTTAAGGAGTATAAGATCTTTAGAAAGGTAGCAGCAGATTACCCATGCTTTGAAAGTGGGAAGATGGAGGGTGCCGATCGCGTTTACCACGTTACACTAAAATCTTAGAATGAGATTTCTCTTATTGCTGCTCCTCTCCTTCCCGGTCTTACTCAACTCGCAGGAGCTCTACCCCCTTTCTGATCCGGCCTCGAATATGCCAGCACGTAGTTTTGGTATTCGCTTCAATAATACCATCATGGGAAGCAATTCCGATGCAGGTCGCGATTGGGGATCCTATAGATTTAGTCCGGAGTTTCAGTGGGGTATCACTAAAAACCATATGGTGCATGTGAACTTCTACGCTTCGAGTTTGCACCAAAAGAATTTCAAGTTTGAAGGTGGTCGATTGTACTATAAGTATCGCTTCTATTCAAGAGATGATAGCCACAAACATTTCAGGATGGCAGCATTTGCCAAAGTAGGATTAAGCGGTAATCCACTGACCTGGGAAGAGATCACTTTAGGGAGTGACCATACAGGTTTTGAGATCGGCTGGACTGGTACACAACTGGTTAAGAAATTTGCCATCAGCTTTACAGGCTCATACACCAAAGCTTTTAACAATCTCAATCATGAGATGACCAATGGGATCCCTTCAAACTCATTGAACTTTAGTGTCTCAAATGGCTTGCTTGTATTCCCTCAGAAATACAAGAATTACAACCAAACCAATATCAATATCTACGCAGAATTCTTCGGGAAATGGAACCCGGAGAATAACTCTGCCTATATCGATATAGCCCCGTCTTTTCAGTTCATCTTCAATAGTCAGGTGAGGCTGGATTTTGCATACAGAGTGCAAATGGCAGGGAATATGGAACGTGCAGGAAATCAGCAGTTCATCATGAAATTCCTATACGTATTCTTTAATGCCTATTAGGATCGATCCAGGCTCTTTGTCCCTAGTTCCAATTTGCTGACATTTGCAGGCCATGCGATCTATCAATAACAAGATCTTCATCTTCGGCTTTTTACTTTGTATCCTGACCTTTCTGGTTGGTCTGGGATATTATCTGATGCAGCAGACCTCTGATGCTCAAATGCAAAGAACGTTTGATTATCTCCCGGAATCTGCGAACTGGAGCACCGAACTGAATAGCACCATCACAATTGAGATCAGTGCCGACTTTGTACTCGTAGAAAAGGGAATCGATAGAAGGCACTTTTTTGG